>JAEDDA010000052.1 GCA_016298185.1 Bacilli bacterium
TACCAACTTGGCTAAGGAACCATCATGCAGCGCTATGAATTATAGCACCGCATTATTATTTCTTTCAAGAAACAAATATATTTTTTTATTTAATATGTGCGAATTAAGCAGCTTTAACTCTTACCCACATTTCTTTAACAGCGGCTTCTTGAGCGCCGAAGTCTTTCATAATGCAGCATTTCTTTAATTGCTCTTGTGTTGGGTATTGAGCGTCGAATTGACGACCTTTTTCACTGTTTAAAACTTTGATTGTTGCACCACCATCAACGGTGTCGCCGAAGTAGAAGGATAAGTTTGTTTCATAAACATCTGTGGCGCCTTCTTCAGCGGCGTATTTTTCATTAACTAATTCCCAGATTTCTTCACCGACGACTGTAGAAGTATAACCGACATAATCCATAGATAAAGCAGCGATTTCTGGTAATGAGATGAAGTTAACGAATTCTTCTGCCAATTCTTTATTAGCGCCTTTTGGCATACACCAACCATCGAACCAAACATTGCTGCCTTCATCTGGAAGAGCATAGTTGAGTCTTAAGTTGTTGTCTTCTTCAGCACTGTCCATAGAATAGACAGAGTCACCGGACCAAGCTAAGTTAGCGTGGTATGTACCTTTAACGATTTCGTCTTTACCTTCATCGACTTCGAATGCGGCAACTGTGTTACGTTTTGCTTCAATTAAAACCGCTTCAACGGCATCAATAGTAGCTTGATCACATCTATTGAAGATTTCAGATAATTGTTCGTTGTAATTTTCAGCATCTTCTGGGATAGCAGCGATTTCATCTTTATAAACGTGGAAGATGCCTGCGACATATGTATCACGCATAGAATCTTTTAAAGAGAATTCTTTGTGATAGGCACTAGATGTATTCCATAAACACTCCCAAGAATGAACGCCAGAGGCAATCGCGTGGCTTGGATCATATGTGAAGCCCATTGTGCCCCAGAAATATGGAACTGCGTATTGTAAGAATGAAGAGCCGTTGCTGAGTGTGAAAGATTTAAATCTTTCTTTGATGAATGGGGAACCATATGTCTCCCAGTTTTCTAATGATTCAGCATATTTATCATCTGTTTCATTGTATGAGAATTTTTCGAGTTTATTCTCATTGGCTAATTTTTGAATCATGTAATCTGATGGACAAATTAAGTCTGGTTTAATAGAACCTAAGTTCATCTTTGTGTACATTTCTTCGTTTGTGGCAAAGGTTCTGTAATCGACTTTAACCTTTAAACCTGTTTTTTCGCGATAGTATTCTGCGAATCTTTTGACAACACTTTTATCGACGACGTTGCCATCATCATCTGTGCCATCATAGATGTAGTCTGCCCAGTTATAGACAACAAGTTTGACATCGTATTTTTCTGCACAGCCTGTCATACTTGCAATGCTCATAAATGGAACTGCCAATAGAATAAGTTTTGTTTTGTTCATAGTAATTTACTCCTTTATTTTCTCAATTGCTTTTTTTGCATCCAATGAACTTTTAATATTCATTCCGATCATGACGATCAATATAATACCGAATAATAATGCGGTGAATGCACGTAATTGAATTGGTAAACCCTTTTTCTTAATCGCTGTATCGACATATGTGGAGAGGGTATGGAATTCTGTTTCTCCGATACTGTCTGGCTTGGTGAATGATGTAATGACATAATCATCAAGAGAAAGGGTTATAGATAGCATGAAGCCGGATAAGATACCAGGAACGATATCTGGAATAATAACCTTCCAAAGTGACTGAGTTTGCGTGGCACCTAAGTCCATCGCTGCTTCATATAAGGCTGGATCCATTTGTTGTAATTTTGGTAAAACCGAGAGAACAACATATGGGAGAGATAATACGACATGGCCAATCACTAATGTGAAGAAATTTCTTTCAATGCCAAGGATATTTGAAATAAATACGAATAAGATACATAAGCTAACCGCGGTAACGATTTCCGCATTGACAATTGGGATTTGGTTAGCGAATTCTAAGGCGTTTCTCCACCATTTCTTACGGGTGTAATGAATACCGATTGCGCCTAAGGTACCTAATACTGTAGATATTGCAGCAGAAGTCACTGCGACAAGAAGTGTATTTCCTGCAGCCGTCCAAATCGCTTTGGATTTGATGTTATCGGGATTAAACAATAATTGCCATGTTTTTGGTGTAAATCCCGCCCAAACACCGGTTGCCGCTGCATCGGTGAAGGAATAAATGGTGACATAGATGAGAGGAGCATACATTAATAAGAGAATGAAGTAGATGAATGCCATCGCGGCAATTTTGCCTACTTTGCTTCTCACTCTTTTTCTCGCTAATGCGAGATTGGTTTCCTCTGGGGAAAGAGTACGACTTACCATATGCCCTCCTTTCCGGATTCACCTTTCTTATCCAATAATTTTTGGACAAGAATGGAAATACCGATAATTGCTAACATAACGATTGATAAGACACTACCGAGATTATAACCATCTGCACCACCGCTATTGATGTATAACTCAATGAGTGAGCCGATGATCATCGAACTACCATTACTCATATGATAGACAATAACGTATGACGACATAGTCGGCATAAAGGTCATCATACAAGCGGAGACAATACCTGGGAATGTCATTGGAATAATTGTTTTAATAAAGACTTGGAATGGGTTAGCACCCAAATCCGCTGCCGCTTCAATTTGGTTTTTATCCATCTTTAACATTTGGTTATACAAAGGAAGGATAGCGAATGGAAGGTAGTCATAAACCATACCAATGATGATGGCGATATATGGATATTTAGCGGTAATATCCCAACCAAATATCGCATTAGTTGTGCCATTTAATAAATCTTTTAAACCAATGGTACGGATAACGAAGTTAATCCACATTGGTAATAAGAATATGTAAACAAGAATTTTATTCTTGTTAAATTTACTGTTAGATAGAATGAAAGCTACTGGATAAGCAATTAAGATGCAGAAGAATGTCGTGGATGCAGCAACGACAAATGTCATGCCGATAACTTTCCATTTTTCCGGTGATGTGAAGATGTTTTTCCAGGAGTCAAAAGAGAAGTGTCCGGCGGCATCAGTGAATGCGAAATAGACAATTAATGCCAGAGGAACAATGACGAAAAGAAGCATGAAAACAGCGTATGGCATGCATAGGCTGCCTCTAAAGTTAAATCTTCTCTTCTTTGGTGCGTTAAGTGCGAGTTCGGCCATTGTTATTTCTTAGCTCCTTTGCGGGATAAGTGAATTTTCTCTGGGTCAATAATGACAGATACTCTATCGTTTTCATTCCATAAATCAGGTGTATTTAAGATGAAGTCTTCTTCTTCATCAGTTCTAACCATTATTTCATAATGGTCACCTAAGTATATAAGTGAGATAATCTCGCCTTGGATATCAGAAGCGGATTGATCATCGCTAATAGTAATCGCATCGAAAGGAACTTCGACGTTGATTTCTAAATCTTCGACAAAGATTTCTTTATTATTTTCATCAACTAAAGTACCTTCTTCATCGATTTTGCTACCTGGGAATAAGCCAACGATTGGTAAGTCAAAGACTCCACCGCCAAATTCGATTTTATAATCCTTAGTAATATAGCCATCATAGAAGTTAGATACGAATGGTTTCTTCATGATTTGGATATTAACCGGTTCGACGGTTAAGCCAACAGTAATGCCTTCTTCAAGTTCGGCTGTGGATTGAGCGACAACTTCAGCTTTGCCGACATTGATGATGTATTCATAGTGCATACCTTTAAAGATCTTGCTGTTAATCACACCATCAACTG
>JAEDDA010000005.1 GCA_016298185.1 Bacilli bacterium
GTGGATAGGTGTTAATCAGCGACGTTTACATAGGATGTAAGGAAGTTGGTTGTTCTATATATAAGGGAATAAATAAGTGAAAAGATATATATAACTAATATTTTTTATAAGGGCGGGGAGAGAAAGAGAGTAATAAAAAAGATCTAAGGGTTAGTTAGATCTAATTTATTTTTTGTGTAAGTATCTGTGTTAATTATTGAATAGAGATTTTTGTCTAAGTTTGAATAATTAAGTTTAGATAATTACAAAATTTTCTATTTGGTGGATCTGAAGGGGATCGAACCCTCTACCTCCTCCATGCCATGGAGGCGCTCTCCCAGGTGAGCTACAGACCCATAACGCTCTTATGATTTTAAATAAATCACTTAAATAAATCAATAATTAATTAAAGCAATTTAATGTCGTTTTTCTCTGCCTCTAATAAGACATCGTCACTCCAGTATGAAGATTGTACTTCACCGATGTGTTTCTTTTGTAAATAAAACATGCATAAACGAGATTGACCAATACCACCACCGATGGTTAATGGTAATTTATCATTCATAATACTTTGACAATATGGATTATCTAATTTAGATAATTCGTTTTTATATTTCAATTGTTTAACTAAACTATCTTTATTGACACGAATACCCATAGAAGATAATTCGATTTGTGAATCAATCGCATCGTCAAATAAAAGGATATCTCCATTGAGTTTCCAATCGTCATAGTCTGCCGCTCTTCCATCATGTGGAAGTTTGTTCTTTAATGGCCATCCTATGCCATAAATAAAGACTGCTTTATATTCTTTACAAATAAGGTATTCTCTTTCTTTAGGGCTGTTATTTGGGTACATCTTTTCCAATTCTGTTGTGGATATTTTATAAATTTTCTTAGGAAGATTATAAATAAAGCCCCATTTCTTCTCACTTAAGTTAGCTAGCTTATAAATGACACTATAGATTTGAGAAACGGTTTTAAATAAATAACCTTTCCTTTTTTGAGTTTCATCGATAATCTTTTCCCAATCCCATTTGTCAACATAAATAGAATGAAGATTATCCATTACTTCATCTTTTCTAATAGCGTTCATGTCTGTATATAAACCAGTGTCTTTTGGGAAATCATATTTTGCTAATGCAAATCTTTTCCATTTCGCTAATGATTGAACGATTTCAATTCTCTCACCTTGGACATTAAAAGAAACAGTTTCTTCCACACCATTAAGGTTATCGTTTAAACCAGTACTTTGTTTGACAAAAAGAGGAGCAGATACTCTCACTAAATGTAGTTTTTTTGCTAATAATTCTTCAAAAGTATCTTTGAGGTATTTGATAGCGATTTGAGTTTCAATTAAAGAGAACTTTTTCATAGTGGTTATAATCTTAAAACATATATATTTAAATGTCTATTTATATAAGGATAATAAAAGCTCCCTAAGGAGCTAATATGTATGGCGCGCCCGAGGCGATTCGAACGTCCGACTCCCTTCTTAGGAGGAAGGTACTCTATCCAGCTGAGTTACGGGCGCACATTAGAAAAGCATTATTAGATGCTCTTCTTTTCGATATCTTTTAAGAAGAAGTTAGCAATATCTTCGTAGACTTCTTGCCTATTATCTTCGTTTAAGATTTCGTGACGCATACCTTTATAGATTTTGGTTTCAACATTTTTAACACCTAAATTAGTGTACATTTGTTGAAGCTTACCAACGGATTTGCCATAGTTTGTGACCGGGTCTTCTTCACCAGAAATAATGAAGATATCTAAGTCTTTGCGAATCTTAAATAAGAATCTCTTTTTGTATAAACGAGACATACCTTTTAAGAATTCATAACAGAAACCATTTGTTGGTCCAAATCCGCAAAGTGGATCTGCGATGTATTTATCAACGTTTTCTTGGTTATGAGATAACCAGTCATATGGTGTTCTTGGGTTTTTGATTTTCTTATTGAAATTACCAAACATTAATTTGTTTAAGAAACCTGCTTTTTTGTTTCTGTTTTTCTTATGAACAATAATTTTCGCTAATTGGAATCCCACTGGGACCGCTGGGTTTTTAGAACCACTGCCACATAAAACAACCTTGCTGACGTGTTCGGTATATCTTTGAATATAGTCTTGGCACATAAATGAACCCATAGAATGGGAGAAGATGAATGTTGGTTTACAAGAAATTCTTAATTTCTCCACTAATGAGTCAACGGCTTGAACTTGTTTTCTAAAACCAGAAGATGGCCATAAGCCTTTATTGCTTTCATCTGGTAAGACGTTTTCGCCTTGACCATAGGTATCAACGGCATAAACATTGAAACCTTTTGCATTTAAGAATTTAGCAAAGTCATCATAACGGCGAGCATGTTCTTCCATGCCTTCCATGATAATTACATTAGCGATGCTGTTATCAACATGCCATGCTAAGCCTAATAATGTATCTCCATTTTTGCTTTGGATTGTAATTTTTTGAGCACTCATAAGTTACCTCCTATTTGTCATATCCGTTAGGATTGTTCTTTTGCCAATTCCATGAATCTCTACAAGCATCTTCAATTGTTAAACTTGTTTTGAAATTCATTTCTCTATATGCCTTACTCGCATCAGCGTAGTTTTCGTCGACATCGCCAGGACGTCTTGGGCATATTATATATGGAATATTAATATTATTTACTTTTTCAAAGGCATGAACAAGTTCTAAAACACTTGTTCCACGTCCTGTACCTAAGTTATAAATGACTAAACCTGGTTTGGACGCTAATTTTCTTAATGCGCATAAGTGACCATAAGCTAAGTCCACAACGTGGATGTAGTCTCTGACACCTGTACCATCGATGGTCTTATAGTCTTCGCCATAAACATTAAGGTGATCTCTTTTGCCAACAGCGACTTGTGTGATGTATGGCATTAAGTTATTTGGAATACCATTTGGATCTTCACCAATAAGTCCACTTGGGTGAGCACCGATTGGATTGAAATATCTTAAAATAGCAATGTTGGCATCTGGATTTGTTTTTGCGTAATCCTTTAGTATGTATTCAATATCTAATTTTGTTTGACCATAAGGATTTGTGCATCCGCCAACTTTATCTTCTTCCTTAAGTGGGACATGATCTGGGACACCATAAACTGTCGCGGATGATGAGAAGACAATATTGTGAACATTAAATTCTCTCATGAGTTTAAGAAGGACACGGCTGGAGCCAACATTGTTAGCGACATATAGATCTGGTTTGGCAACAGATTCCGCAACGCTCTTTAAGCCCGCAAAATGAATGACATCTGTAATATTTTCTTTCTCAAAAACTTTTCTTAAATCAGCCTCGTTTTGCACAGATAATTCATAAAATCTTGGCCTTTTGCCAGTGATTTTGTAAATTCTGCTTAAAACTTCCGGTTTGCTGTTGCAGTAGTTATCAACGATGACCACATCGTATCCGCGGTCCAATAAATTAACTACAGTATGGGAACCGATGTATCCTGTTCCACCTGTTACTAGAATTGCCATATCATTACTCCTTAATATCGTTTCTAAGTGTGAGACTATATCTTATTATAATCTTGTTATAATATCTAACACTTTCATTTCTTTATCAAGTAAAACAAATGTACGCATCATATTTTTAGACAAAATTATTAAAATTTTGCTAACATAATATACGCATGAATGATTTGCAAAAAAGACAACTCGAAATATTAAAACAATTCATAAGGGTATGTGAGAAACATAACTTAACGTATTTTCTTGTGGGTGGTTCTTGCTTAGGCGCTGCTAGACATCAAGGTTTCATTCCTTGGGATGATGACATTGATGTTGGAATGCCTAGAGAAGACTTTGATAAATATGTTGAACTTCAAAAAGAATATGAAGGAACAAGTTACTTTATTCAAACTTGGAAAACCGATCCCCACTACACATATAACTACGCTAAGTTAAGAGATAGTAATACCACATATATTGAAAACTTCTTCGTGAAACATCAAATCAATCACGGTGTTTGGATTGATATTTTCCCTATTGATGGATTTGCTTATAAGTTTGATAAACCAAGAGAAAAATATGCACACTTAGTTAGCGCGATTTGGAGACAATCTTTTATTTCTTACTTCCCACAAATGAGAAGGAAGTTTTCTAAGGAAACTTGGTTCACTGATTTATTTATCAATTTATTAGCAATTCTTACTTGGCCATTTGATATTAATCATTGGAGAAGAAAACACACAGAAAAGTTATTAACTAAAATACCTTTCAAAGATGCTGAAGTTGTCGGCAATATGTGTGGAATTAATAAAAAGAAAGAAGCAATGGATAAATCCATATATTTAGAAACCACAAAATTGCCATTCGAAGATATCGAAGTATGTGTTCCTAAAGATTACGATAAATATTTAACCTTGTTATATAACGATTGGAGAAAGTGGCCGCCAAAAGAAAAACAAGTTGGCCACCACCACGACAAAGGTCTATCTTTAACACAAGGTTATAAATCTTATATGAAAGAGCATAAAATATAAAAAGAGGTGTTGTTATGAATATCGCTTTAATACTCGCAGCAGGCACAGGTTCCCGGATGGGAAATGCTGATAAACCAAAACAATTCTTATTAGTACACGGAAAACCTTTAATGATTCACACCATTGAAGCTTTTGAAGTGAATCCAGAAGTCGATAAAATCGTTATTTCCACAAATGAAGAATATATCGAAGAAGTTAAATTAATGTGTAAGCAATATGATTTAACAAAAGTTTGTAAGATTGTTGCGGGTGGCGATACAAGACAAATCTCTGTTTATAACGGACTTAAAGGAATTAAAGAAATCGGTGCTAAAGAAGATGATATTGTTATCATCCACGATTCCGCTAGACCATTAATTAATCAAAGAATTATTCGCGAAAATATTGAATGCTGTAAAGCTTATGGTGCTGTTGATACAGTTATAAAAGCAACAGATACAATTGTTAAAAGTGAAAACGGACAAACAATTTCAGATATTCCAGTAAGAAAAGAATTATATCAAGGTCAAACACCTCAAACATTTAATTTCTCTCTTATCTGGAACGCACATGAAGCAGTTAAAAATAAATCTGTTCCAAATGTCACTGATGATACAAAACTTGTTTTACTTTTAGGACATGATGTCCATTTAGTGGAAGGTGATAAACTTAACTTTAAGATTACTACCTTCGATGATTTGATGATGCTTAAAGCATTATTGAAAATAGGAAAATCTGAGGTCTTATAATGTTTCAACTTTTATATAAAGTAACATCCCCAGGCGTTATAGAAGAATTTGTTGATACTGTTGATTTAGAAGAAAACAAAGTATTAGTCAAAGTAGATTATATGGCTATTTGTAAAGCGGATATCCGTTATTTTTTAGGTTTACGCGATCCTGCGATTTTAAATCAAAAATATCCACTTGCTCCAATTCATGAAGCAGTTGGACATGTGGTAAAAGACAACACTGGAAAATATAAAATTGGAGATAAAGTAATTCTTATTCCTAACTCTGTTGAAGAAAAGTATTTAAAGGATTTTGAAAATCGAAGATGTGCAAGAAAATATCTCGGTAATAACTATGCTATTCACTCTTCTTTCTGCAGTTCTTCATCCGATGGTTTTTTAAAACAATTTTACGTTGCAGAACCTGAACTTTTAGTGAGATATGACGATAAAATCCCTGCAAAAATTGCGGTTTTTAGTGAATTATTAAGTGTTGCGGTTGCAGGGTTGAGAAGAATAAATTTCAATGAAACAGACCATGTAGCAATCTTTGGAGATGGCATATTAGCATATATCACATATATCGTTTTTAAACACGATCATCCAGATACAAAATTAACAGTTTATGGAGTAGACAAAAACAAATTAAAGATGTTCAAAGATTGTGAAGCAAGAACATATAACGAATACCAAGGCGAGAAGTACGACACAATGATTGAAATCGTTGGTGGCAAGTACTCCGCTGATGCCATTAACACAATGATTGATTGGGCCACTGTTGGCGCTGATCTCATCCTCATGGGAGTTAGTGAAGAGAAAGTTCCACTAAACACGCGATTGGTGTTAGAAAAAGGGTTATCGCTTAAAGGTGTGACTAGAAGCGACAACAAAGACTTCGAACATGTCGCAAAACTATTAAAAGAGAAAACTGTTCAAGAAAGAATTCTCCCAATGGTCTTATCGGAAATAACAATCAATTCCGTTAACGATATTTATCAAGCTTACACAAAAGACATTGAAAACAAATCTATTATTGGAAAGAACTTAATGAAATGGTAAAAAAGAAGCCGGCCGGCTTCTTTTATTTTATAAGTTCAAGGAATTCGCTTTCTAACAAGACCGTAATGCCTAAGGCTTGAGCTTTATCTAGTTTGCTACCAGCATCATGACCCGCAACTACGGCATCTGTAGCTTTTGAAACTGAACCAGTAACCTTAGCACCAAGGTTTTCTAATATATCGGTAGCTTCTTTTCTTCCCATCGAATCAAGTGTACCTGTAAGAACAACTGTTTTACCTGAGAAGTAAGAGTTAGCGGCTTTTGATGTAGAACCAAGGAAGTTGAAATTCAAACCTTCTTGTCTTAATTGTTCAATGAGTACTTTATTATGTTCGCTGGCAAACCAAGTAACAATGCTATGTGCCACTACTGGACCGACATCTGGAATTTCTAATAAGTCATCTTCGGTTGCCGATGCTAAAGCATCAAGATTACCAAATATTCTCGATAATGTTTTAGCCATTTTGGCGCCAACTTCTTTAATACCTAGACCAAATAATAGTTTTTCAACAGAATTACTCTTACTCTTATCAATTGCATCAATTAAGTTATCAATTGATTTAGATTGCCAACCATCAAGAGCAATAACATCTTCTCTATGGTCCATCAATTTATAGATTTCAGCAATATTAGTGAAGAATCCTTGATTGAAGAATTGTTCAACAACATTTTCACCCATACCTTCAATATCCATTGCGTCCTTACTTGCAAAGTGGATAATAGATTCAATCTGCTTTGCAGGACATTCAGGGTTAACACAGAAATGCATAGCGTCTTTTTTAATTAAAGGCATACCGCATTCTGGACAATTAGTAATCATTTGGAATGGAATTTGTGTTCCATCTCTTCTTTGTTCTACTGGTCTAACAACTTCTGGAATAACATCTCCCGCTTTTCTTAAAACGACATAGTCGCCCACCATTAATCCTTTTTCTTTAATAAAGTCTTCATTATGTAATGTTGCGCGTTGAACGGTTGATCCAGCTACACGAACTGGTTCAAGAACAGCATTAGGAGTAATCTTACCTGTTCTACCAACTGTAAAAATAATATCGGTTAGTTTTGTAATTACTTCTTCTGGTGGGAATTTATAAGCAATTGCCCAACGAGGAGTTTTAGCGGTATAACCTAATTTATCATAGAGACTCATATCATCAACTTTAATGACTATACCATCAATATCGTAGGGTAATTCAGGTCTCTTAATTGTATATTCTTTAATATAATCAATAACTTCTTCAATGCCGTGGCATAAACGACGTTCTTTATTAGTCTTAAATCCTAATTTATCAGCAAAGTTTAATGACTCACTATGATATCTAATTCCGAAATCACGAGCGTTTACAAAATAATACCAGAAGGCATCTAAACCACGACTTGCAGCAACCGCACTATCAAGTTGTCTAATACTACCAGCAGCCGCATTTCTCGCATTGGCGAATAATGGCTCTCCTGTCTTTTCTCTTTCTTCATTTAATTTATTTAATGATTTCTTTGGCATGAAGACTTCACCACGAATTTCTAAATCGCCTTCAACATCAATATGAGATGGAATTGATTTAATTGTAATGACATTAGAAGTAACATCTTCACCAACTGTTCCATCACCACGAGTAGCGGCGTATTGGAGATTTTTGTTATAAACTAATGACATTCCTAAACCATCGATTTTCATTTCAGCCATATATGTGGCTTTATCTCCGCCAATAACTTCTCTGACTTTACGATCAAAATCATATAAATCATCTTCATTAAAAGCGTTAGCTAAAGATAACATCATTCTTTGATGTGTGACTTTTTTGAATTCATCTTGGACTTGTCCGCCAACACGTTGAGTTGGGGATAAAGGAGAAATAAGTTCAGGATGTTCTTTCTCGATTGCGATTAATTCTTGCATTAATCTATCGTATTCAGCATCAGAAACTGAAGGGTTATCTAAAACATAGTATTCGTAATTATACTTTTCCAAAGTTTCTGTTAATTCTTTTACTCTTTGTTTAGGATCCATACCTACTATTTTACTCCTTTTGATAAGGATGGGTGATTACCCATTAAAGTTTTTGTACCATGTTCTTTAAAATTAACTTTGATAATTCCATCGCCATCTAAAGCCACGACTATTCCTTCACCAAATGTTTTATGGATTACAACATCTCCAAGTTGCCAGTCAGTAATTCCATTATCAACTTGAGAAATAACTGGCTGACGTGGTTCATCCATTTCAAATGATGTATTTGGGCCATCATCAAAATGATAACTTGGACGAGGTCTGTTTGATTTAAATGGATTATAATCTTGCTTCACAACCACTTCGTTTCCAGACTCTTTTAAGAATTGAGATGGAAGTAAATTTCCTTGCAAAACATAGGAATAATCCCCTGCAAAAGTCAAATATAATAGTTTTTTCGCTCTTGTCATAGCGACATAAGCTAATCGTCTTTCTTCTTCTAATCCTTTATATCCATTTTCCGCGAATGAGCGCACATGAGGAAAGACACCAGCATTTAATCTAACAACAAATACAACTGGGTATTCTAATCCTTTAGCGGTGTGGACCGTCATTAATGTAACAAAATCACCATCTGCAACTTCATCTTGAGAAGATAGTAAGGATATATTTTGTAGGTATTCATCAAATGTAGATTCTGGATTTGTATGTAAGAAGTGACGAATATCTTCAAACAATGCTTTGACGTTCTCAATACGATCATCGCCATCGTCTTCTTTACCTAAATAGTCGTAATACCCAAATGAAAGTATCATATCTTCCAAGGTTTTTGAGAAGACTTCTTCGTTTTTATTAACATCAATTCTTGTTTTATCGATAACTGCAATCATTATCTTTAAGGCATTAATTGATTTTCTTGGAGCTTCAGAAGTTTGATTTTCGAAATCAAAGTCACGGATATATTCGTACATACTCAATCCGAGGTTTTTGGCTTCCTCTTTAATCGCGTTAACTGAAGTATCACCAATACCACGTCTTGGTACATTCATTATTCTTTCAAAGGAAATATCATCTTTGATATTAGTGATTAAATGGAAATACGCTAAAACGTCTTTAATTTCTTTTCTTTGATAAAATTTCAAACCACCGTAGATTTTATAAGGAATTTGATATTTAGAGAATGCAGATTCAAAGTCCATTGTGATATAGCTAGAACGATAAAGAAGTGCTATATCCTTATAAGAATAACCATCAACTTGGACTAACTTTTTGATTTCTCTAGCAACAAAGTCTGCTTCATCTCTAGAAGTATTAGAACGATGAGTAACGATTGGTTTGCCCTCTTCATTTTCGGTATATAAATCTTTTTTTACGCGCATCTTGTTATACGCAATAAGTTTGTTAGCACTATTAAGAATTTTTGTGGTGCTTCTATAGTTGCGATTTAAGATGATTGTTTCCATATCCAAATAATCTTTTTGGAGATTTAAGATAATGTCTTGGTTGGCACCTCTCCAGGTATAAATTGTTTGGTCGGGATCACCCACAACATAATGACATGTTGATGATTTAGATAATAATTTAATTAGCTTATATTCAACATCGTTTGTATCTTGAAATTCATCTACTAAAATGTGGTCAATTCTGTCTTGCCATTTTTGTCTTGTTGTAGGATAGTTCTCTAATATGTAAATTGTTTTAAGTAATAAATCATCGAAGTCAAGGCAAAGTTGTTTGTTTTTCTCTTCTTCATATCTCTCATATATTTGTAGACATAGTTTTTCGTCTTCAAAAGATTCTTTGGTGATTGTTATGTCATCTGGATATCTTTCGTGAAGTTTTTGTGCGCCAATATAACTTAATGCTTTGCCACAAATCTTATCGCCACGTCTAAATCCCATCTCCGCAATGATATCTTTAATTAGTTTTGTTTGATCTTCTTCATCAAGAATTGTGAAACTAGCAGGGAAACCAATTAATGGGATTTCTTTTCTTAAGAACATCGCTGCAAATGAGTGGAAGGTTTTAATGGTCAAGTCCTTCTCTGCCTCTGGAATCATCTTAATGACACGACTTTTCATTTCATTAGCAACTTTATTAGTGAATGTAATTGCTAAAATCTTCCAAGGCAAAACCTTAACTTCAGAAATTAAATAAGCAATTCTATATGTCAAAACACGTGTCTTACCACTACCTGCGCCAGCGATAATTCTCACGTTTCTAAAAGCAGTTGTAACCGCTTCATATTGCTTTTCATTGAGTTCTTTTTCGTAATTCATATATTGCTTAGCAATATAATATCACAGCGTATAAAATCACTCAATTTTTTATTACTTAGAGTTTGTCAATGTCGTAATAATCTCTTTTTTGCCTACATAATTCGCTTCAACTATGTTGCCAGTAATAAGAAACATTGAGGGTGTTCCTACTATTCCTAGTTCTTCAACTTTATTTTTACCAATCACTAAATTTCTATCATTTATAATCGGAATTTCACTATTAAATTTTATAAAATAAAAGGAATCATGATTCAAAGCATAGGAAATAATATCTTGTTTAATCTCTTGGCAGTGACCACATGTCTCGGAATATATGTATACGAAATATTGTCGATCTTTGATTTCGAAAATATCATCCCAACAAATAAATAAATGATTTACATCTGAATAATCATGTTCTTCCGCTATTACTTTGTTTTCATTTGCACAACTTACAAGAAACATAGTCATTAAAGGAAATAAAATTAGTTTCTTCATATAAACCTCCTATTAAATAAATAGGGGGTGTAATTAATTTTTTTCACAAAAAAGTGTATAAATGATAAACTTTTTTATATGGAACCACGCAAGAAGAAAGAAACTCTTGTTCAAAACATAACTTATATGGCCATCATGGCAGCTATCAATGTCGTATTTGTTTTGATTACTGTCTTTGTTCCATTTTTATTTTTCTTGATTGTCTTTGTCTTGCCTTTAACATCTACAATCGTGACCCTTTATTGTAAGAAAAGATACTTTCCTATCTATGCTTTAGCAACAATAGGACTATGCATGATTTGTACAATGTGGCAAATCGGAGACACTATCTTCTATGTTATTCCATCTATTATTTCTGGATTCTTATTCGGATTTATGGTGGAGAAGAAAGTTCCATCATTTTGGATTTTGATATCAACCACCTTAGTGCAAATAGGATTTTCATATGCGACAATCCCACTGCTAAATCTTATAAGTGGTAAGGATGTTGTCGTTTCTTTTGCAACAGCATTTGGGTTAGGTGAATTCAAATATTTAAATTATGTTGTTCCATGTTTCATATTCTTTATCTCATTAGCGCAGCAAGTAATTGCTTATATGGTTATTAAGGAAGAGCTTCCAAAATTTGGTTACACATTAAATGAACCTAAAGAACTTCCGTTCTCATTAGCAATTGGCATTGGTACCGCTTCCACTTTAGCGTTTGTATTTTCATTTATTTCTAAATGTGGACCAATCTCATATTTAATGAGTTTGATTTCTTTATTGTTTGTTTGCCATTCAATTATCTATTTAATTTTGGAAAAGAAAACTTTGGTATATATCTTAATAGTCGTTTCATTAGTGGTATCAGTCTTTACTTTTGCTTTCTTATATTCTTTAGTAAAAGAACCATTAGGATTAGTATTAGTAAATATATTCTTTTTTATGATCGCAATTATTGTATTAATCAATAATTATTTGTTAAAGGCTTCTAAGAAAGATACAATAAAATAGCAATGGTTAGTTTCTTTAAAAATTTCGGAAAAGGTGTCCTATATGTATTAGTTCTCCCATTCCTTTTAGTGGGTATGGCTATTTATGCTGTGGTCGCCCTTTTTGTCTTCATATTCCTTGCTATTAAAGGACTAGTTTTATTCTTTACTGGTCGTTCTTTATATGAAGATTTGCCAGAAGATATAGAGGCAAAAAAGAGACTTGCTCCTGCTAGTGCAACAAACGAACAAACTCAAGTAACAAATAAAGATATTTCTTCCGCATTAAATATTGGTGAGAAAGAAGAAACTAAACCTATTTCATCAGATCCTTTCTATGTTCCTGAATATCTAAAATCTGAAACTGATCAAGTAGAAGAGTCAATTCCAGAAGAGGTTCTAATTTCTGAAACAGAGCCAGCATTTGAACCTGAGCCAGAACCAGTAATTGAAGAAACTCCTAAACAAAAAGAAAACATCATTAGACCTTCTTATGAGGAAGAGCCTGATACTTTTTCTGATGAACCAGAAGATGAAATAGTTTTAGAAAAAACTGAGCAAAAATCCAATATTTTGGAAATTAAAGATGATGAAGACGATGATGAAGAATCATCTGGAATTAATATAGATTTTGATTAGGAAGGAGGACGATTATGAACTTTTTAATAACAATTTCAGAAAACGATAAACGGCTCATATTCGCGCTTCTTTTAGTCTTTATCTTGGTCTTTGTTTTAATTGGTTATATTGGATTTTTAATCACAAGAGTAATGAAGTGGCAAGGTAGAAAACTCGACCATTTCGTTGCGGATCCAGTTATTACAAGAGTCATTACCAGCAAGAAACATTTTAAACGCTATGCAAGAAAAAAGAACTGGAGATTATTCTTTAAACAATCTTGGGCTGCTGTAGTCATCTTATTAGTAGGTTCTTTAGTCTTGTTATTTAGAGACATATTCACACACGACTTCGCTTATAACGTCTTTGAATACAAGAAGACTGGTTTTGGTACAATCTTATTCATTTGGGATTTCTCAAAATGTATCACTCGTCCTGAATCAGGAAGCGGTTTGGTTTTAAATTGGCCTGTACTTATCAACTCTCCACACTTAGAAGGACAAGCT
The DNA here is from genome assembly GCA_016298185.1 of Bacilli bacterium. Classification (GTDB taxonomy): domain Bacteria; phylum Bacillota_I; class Bacilli_A; order RFN20; family CAG-826; genus RUG13091. The sequence goes on from JAEDDA010000005.1 coordinate 13,062, forward strand.
TGGGCAAGCTATGTATTTGTCACATGTTTAATCATTGGTGGCCTTTGGTATTTAATCGCTTTACAAGCGCTCATCTCACGCACAATTAGAATGTATCAATTATGCACAAGCGCATTTGAAAAGACTCTTGAAGGATTTAATCAAACTCAACAAGCCGCGACAATCGCCGCTGCGAAATACCAAGAAAATAATCCACCATCAAATAATAATTCTGGTAATATAAATCTATAAAAGAAAAAACCCTTATGGGTTTTATATTCAATGGTTCATTGATGTTGTAATGATAATAATCATTTCGTAGGCTAAATATCCCGCTAAGAGAACATCTAAGAAAATCAAAAGGATAAAAAGACGGAGACGAACACGGTCTTTTCTGGCTTGTTCTTCTGGAGTAAGTTCTTTTTTCTTTTCGGCTTCCATAATTAGTATTTAATGGATCCTGATGTTCTTGGATATGGTTGAACATCACGGATGTTGTTCATACCTGTAATATACATTAATAAGCGGTCAAATCCAATACCGAAACCGGAATGTCTGCAGCCACCATAGCGACGGGTGTCTAAATACCATTCGAGTTCTTTATCGTTACCGAGTTCTTCCATTTTCTTTTCGAGAAGTTCATAACGTTCTTCTCTTTGTGAACCACCAACAAGTTCGCCAATCATTGGAACTAATAAGTCGCAAGCAGCAACTGTTTTTCCATCGTCATTTAAGCGCATGTAGAAGGCTTTGATTTCCGCTGGATAATCAGTTAAGAATAATGGTCCTTTAACGACTTGTTCGGTTAAATATCTTTCGTGTTCAGATTGTAAATCCATACCCCATTCAATCTTGTCATAATCAAATTTATGGCCATCTTTAATGGCTTGTTTTAAAATCTCAACACCTTCTGTATATGACATACGTTTGAATTCACTATTTAAGACATGGTTGAGTCTTTCGAGCAATGTATTGTCGATCATGGAGTTGAAGAAATTCATTTCATCTGGGCATGATTTTAAGACGTAATTAATACAATATTTGACGCAATCCTCGATTAAATCCATGTTATCTGATAAATCTGCGAATGCGATTTCTGGTTCCACCATCCAGAATTCAGATGCATGTCTAGCAGTGTTAGAATGTTCTGCTCTAAAGGCAGGGCCAAATGTATAAACATCACGGAAAGAAAGGGCAAATGGTTCAACATGTAATTGACCAGTAACAGTTAAGTTGACCTTTCTACCATAAAAGTAGTTAGGATCTTTTGTGTCGTGTGTTGTGACATCAAAAACGTTACCTGCACCTTCACCATCGTTTGTGGTAATTAATGGTGTATGGACATAGATGAATCCTCTTTCTTGGAAGAATTCATGAATAGCCATTGATAAAACGGAACGCACTCTATAAACAGCTTGGAATGTATTAGCGCGAGGACGAATATGAGCAATCTCACGTAAGAATTCAAATGAGTGTCTTTTCTTTTGAAGTGGATAGTCATCAGCGACATCACCTTCGAGTTCACATTCTTGTACATGAATTTCAAATGGTTGTTTCATTTCAGGAGTTAAAACAACTTCGCCAACCACCCTAATAGCAGCGCCAGTTCTTAAAGCGGTGAGAATTTCATATCCTTTAGCTTCCTTGTTATAAACTAACTGAACATTCTTAAAGCATGTGCCATCGTTGAATTCAATGAATCCGATAGAACCATTATCACGATTGGTCTTAACCCAACCTTCAAGTTCTACAAATTTAGCATTTTCTTTTTCTTCATTTTCACCATTGACGATGATGTCAAATAGTTCGAAGTTTGTTGTTTTAATAGCTTCCATAATTTTTACCTCGCTTAACAATTATAACAATTAATATATATATTGTTAGAATTTTTGATAATCTTCAATAAACCAGTTTGGATCAACACCTAAATCAAGTGGAGCGAATACCTTCATTTCATATAAGTGTTCCGCAACTTTAGCAATCATCGCTGCCTGATCTGTACAGCACCACATTGGAGGGATGATGATTTTGATATTGCGTTTCTCCATTTCTTTTTTCATTTCTGCTCTTAAGTAAGAGTTTGCGGAAACTCCGCCAGCAAGAATAACTTGCTTAACTTTATATTCGTTGACTGCTCTAATTGTGCGGTCTAAAACTAATCCAACTGCGACATCTTGGAACGAACGACACATATCAGGAACATTTACTTTTTCACCCTTTTGTTCTAAGTTATGAACAAGGTTAATAATATTAGTTTTTAGACCTGAATATGATAAATCATATGTGTGTTCACCTTTAAGTGGCACCGGAAGATTATAAGTATGATTTCCTTCCTTAGCTAATTGGTCAATTGGTAAACCACCTGGATAAGGTAGTCCAAGAACACGAGCGACTTTGTCATAACATTCACCAATCGCATCATCACGAGTTTCACCAATGACTTTAAATTTCATATGGTCTTCCATAATAACGAGTTCACTATTACCACCAGATACAACTACCGCTAAAAGAGGGAATTGTAATGGTTCAATATATTCGTTTGCATAAATATGACCAGTTAAGTGGTGAACTGGGATTAATGGTTTTTTATAAAGCATTGCTAATGTTTTCGCAGCTTGTAAGCCTACATGTAACGCGCCTATAAGTCCAGGTCCGCGCGTAACTGCAAAAGCATCAACATCTTCTAATTTAATGTTCGCTTGTTCAACAGCTTCTTTAAGGACTACACCAATATTTTCTGCGTGTAAGCGTGAGGCGATCTCAGGCATGACGCCTCCGTATTTACGATGTACTTCGATTTGTGTACTCACGACATTAGAAAGTAATTTGCCATCTTTAGTGATAGCAACAGAAGTTTCATCACAGCTAGATTCAATCGCTAAAATTAAAGCCATATTATAAATCTTCCACCTTTCTTGTCATAAAAATCGCATCATCACCATTTGAGTAATAATGTGGTTTGACTAATTCTTTTTTAAAACCATGTTTCAAATAGAAGTTAATTGCCTTTTCATTATCCGCTCTCACTTCAAGAGTTAAGGTTCTAACTTTCTTTGCATAACAGTCGTTAATAATTTCATCCATCATCGCACTACCAAGTTGTTTTCTATGTAGACTTGGGTGAACAGCAATTTGAGCAATTGTCGCAGAATCAAATGTGTGCCAATAGTCGCAAAATCCAACAACTGATTTTAAATTTTGACTCTTCTCCTCTAGTTCAATAACCCAGACATTAGCGACTGGATTTTCGTGCATCTCATATAAGATATTTTGTCTATTCCAAGGTGCTTTAAAACAGAGTTGTTCTAACTCTAAAATTGCAGGAATATCTTCATCAGTGGCTTCTCTTACAGTAACGTATAAATAGTCCATAATTAATCCTTCATATAAACTGGTTTGACCGTTAATGGATCAGAAACTGGAGCAACGACTTTTTTAAGAGATAGAAGTTCTCTAGCAATGTCTGGTTGTTTACCATTTACACCTAAATAAGTCGCGTTTCCGCAAACTATAAAATCAGGATGCCCATTGATATATTCTTGCACTTTATCGTTAGTTAAAATCATATCCTCAACAAGGACTTCATCATCTTCATAAACGCCAAAATAAGAACGACCACTTCTAGCGTTAATTACGCAAATAGATGGGTTTTTGCCGTCTTTTTGGCATCTCAATGAACTAATTGCATAAACTTTAACTGGCAAAACAGCAGCGATTGTTTTAGCGATTGTGATAGCGATTCTCACACCTGTATATGAACCAGGCCCGATAGCGACAACTACATCACTAATTTGATTTCTATTAACATCATATTTATCAAGCAATTTGTCTAGCTCAGGAATCATATGTTCTGACTGAGTTTGCCATGCTTCATAAGAGATGCTTTCAAGCAAAATGTCATCTTTCGCTAAACCTACAGTTAAAGATGTATTTGAGGAATCTAATAAAATTGAAAACATTATTTAAAGATCTCCAAAAGAGATTGGTCTTTTAATATAAATTTGATTTGTCTATTGTCATCACCGATGTTAGAAATTTCAACTTCAATTGAATAATCAGGGATGAGTTTTTGAATATACATTGGCCATTCAATAACAGTGATACCTGTTTCATAACCAATGTATTCATCTAAACCAATATCGGTATCGATATCCGCGAGACGATAGGCATCAATGTGGATTAATGGTCTATTACCTTTTAGATAGATTTTCATGATATTAAAAGTTGGTGATTGCACCACTTCTTTAATACCAAGACCTTCTGCTAAGCCACGGACAAAAGTCGTTTTGCCTGCGCCTAAATCACCACTGAATGTAAGAGTGATTCCATTAGGTAATTTATCCGCTATGCTTTTAGCTAATTGCATAGTTTCTTCTTTTGAATGTGTTAACTTAATTATTTCTTCCATATTGATTATTTGTTTTGTGTAATTTTGAGGAAGTCTTCGTAGTAGTTTCTAATGGTTTCCTCATCGAATGGGAATTCATGATTCTTCATTCTTTCAACGATTAACTTAGTGGTATATCTAAGAACGGTATCTAAGTCATCGCCATATTTATATGTCGATTTATGATGCGCGTATTCCTTTTCATCAAGCACTCGAATTTCACCGTTAGTAAATAGTTTTGCATCTAAGTCATAATCGATATATTTGATGCAATCCTTGCCAACGATACTTGGAGAAGCAATATTGCAGTAATAGCAAATGCCATCGTGCTTAATCATACAAATAGCATTCCACCATTCTTTCTTAGAAAAGATAGTGACTGCTGGTTCTTTTGTAAACCATCTTCTGCCATTGCTTTCTACGACTTTCGCGCATCTAGTCGCGGTCACGATAAAATCAGCATTGTTTTCTAAGACCAAAGCGCGATCCCAGCAACGATGCAAACTACCATTATGCTTAAAGCATTGTATTCCTAACCAACGACCGATTAATGCCATCTTATTTCTCCTTATTAACCAAGAGACTTAAAGAGTTGAGCACTCTTAATAAATCGTTCGCGTATTGTTCATTTGGTTCTTTATCATAATTTTCTTGATAAGGAAGAGTCATGATTTTGTCATCATAAGATGCATAAACTGCACTATGACCGGACCAGATGACAACATTAAGGTTTAATAAATGTTTCTCAACAGAAATCTTTTTAATTTCTTTTAAGAATTCTTTGCCTAAATCAGATTCAAATTTGTTTCCTTCTTTACCATAGACAAGCATATCGTCGCCTTCATGTAAGATGACTAAGTCATTAATATCTGATGGCAAATCAGTTGGAACTTGTCCTTTGAAAACAAGGATATATCTTCCTTCGAAATGTAAATCATTTGGATAAGACACATACTTGCCTACAAATGCGGATGCGCGTTGCTTTCCTGCACCACTATATAAGCCCATGTCCGCTACTTTAAAGGTACGACCATTGAACTTGCCATTAATAACATTTCTAGAAGCAATGTTACTGATATTTGTATAAATAGCATCACTAACAGGATCCGCTAATTCCATCTTTTCATTTTTGTCAGTGGAAACTTCAGTGAATTGCCCATCCATAAAGTTTCTCATGTTCATTTGTTGATTCACGACTGCGATATATTCTTTTGTGGCGTGTGGAACAATGTTACGAGTAACAATATAAAACACAAGCATACCGACGATTGCGGTACCCACTAAAACCCAGCCAGTAATTTTAAGTGCCATTTGGGCCATACCAATAAGGATGACTGCACCAACAGCAAATAATAAAACTACTGCCATGGCAATATAACTAGCGATACGATTCTTTTTAATAACTTTGCTAAAAGCTAAACGAGCTTGTTCAATAACATCGTCATAAGCAGGAGCATCTTTACTTGGTTTTTCAATTGGAGTGGCACCTGGGAAAATACTATTAATATCTTCTTTTGGTGTTTCTTCCTCTTTAACTTCTTCTACTACTTCTGAAGATTCGTTTTGTTCTTGTTTGATATCTTCTTCTAACATACTAATTTCCTCAATTTCTAATAGTATAACATACTTAATTAGAAAATGTTATAGTATGCCTCTATAATAAAAAAGTGCCTCATAAAGAGACACATTTTTAGATGAATTTTTATTATTTTGTTGGATATTTACGATTTAGTTTTTGTAAAACAGGAAGAATAATCATTAAAACCACAACCGCAGCAACACCAGAAAGTGGAATGTATAAAGCATTATAAGAAAGTGCTGGTACGAATTGATAGCCATAGATGACCATACTAGATGTTGTTCCTCCAATAAATCTCACGAATGTTGAGAGCAAACCAGCAATAAAGATCAAGATTTCAGATAACCATAATGGATATTTCTTTTCTTCGGTAGGTAAGATGAATTTATTGAAGAAACCCATCACCGCTACAGAACCAAAGGCAATTAAATAATCGAATGGATAAGTAGCAAATCCATAGCCATCAGTTAAACAAGTAATTAAGCCATAGATGAAACCACCGCAGATAAAGCCAGTAACAGGTCCGCGTCTTAAAGCGATAAGCATTAATGGAAGCATCTGGAAGTTAATGGAACCACCAGTTGCGCCTAATGGAATTTTAATAAAATTGAGAATGAATGCAGCGGCAATTAACATGGCGTCTTCCGCTAATCCTTGAACAGATTGTTTGGAATAACTTGAGACAGAAATAGCAGCAAAAAATTCAATTGATGTTAAGAAAATAATAACACCAGCAGACCAACCTACTTGTGCGCCATTAAAGTTGGCGACCATTTCCATATCACCAGCAAAGTAAGAGAAGATCTCTTTTGCTAAAATTGTGTAAGCCACTAATAAGGCTAAATCAATCAAAGCTACAGCCACGAGAGCATCATTTGCTTTCTTATGGTTTTTCACAAATAAAGCAACAATTAACGCAATAAATGAAATGCTAATGAGTACTAATAGAACAATAAAAATCCATGAAGGAGTAATTGAACCATTGAGCAATTTGATGATGCTTGCGGAATAGTATTCTTTGATTTTTTCTTCACCCACATAATACTTAGTTTCATAAGTGAGTAATGGGCCAAAAAGAAAACCTACAATTGCGAGATTCATCACAATCGCAATCAAGTAGGCAATGTTGTTTTTTAAGAATTCTTTAAATTTCATAAATAAAACCCTCCAAGATTGCACCTAGAGGGATAAAAACTAAAAATCTCTCCTACGCCTGCATTATCAGGATCAGGTACAAGGTCGAACATGAATTAATGCTCCTCTCAGCCGAGTTCGCTCAGCTCCCAAAAACAATATTAATACTTTTATTTAATCCAATCAACAGGCTTAATTTTATTCTTTTTAAGATATTCGTTAGCTAAACGGAAATGATTATTTTTAAACCATCCTCCATGGTTCGCCGCAAGAGGAGATGGATGCACAGATTCCAAGATTAAATGTGATGGATTGTGGAGAAGTTTTTTTAGTTTTCTCGCAGAATTTCCCCATAGCATAAAAACGATAGGATGGTGTTGTTTATCAAGAACTTCCAAAACATCATTGAAGAACATCTCATATTCCTTAATGTTATGGCTCATTGGTAAGTGTGCGCGAACACTAAGGATAGAGTTCAAAAGAAGGACACCTTGTTTAGCAAGATAAGTTAAGTCACCACTGCTCATATCAATTGTTGTATCATACTCATCAGATATTTCTTTATAGATATTAATTAATGATGGAGGAACTTTAACTGTGGAAGGTACAGAGAAAGATAAACCCATCGCTTGTCCAGGTTCATGATATGGATCTTGTCCAATGATCACCACTTTGACCTTATCTAATGGAGTTAATTTAAAAGCATTAAATAAAAGTTGCCTCGGAGGATAACAAATATGGTTCTCATATTCCTTATCGAGAAACTTGTGTAAGTTAATACAGTATTCTTTATCTTGAATACTTTGAAAGAATTCGTTCCAGGTTTTTGGTATTGCGTTCATGCAAAAATGATAACATTTTTATTCACAGTAATAAATGATATATAATGTTAAAAAATGAAGACCTTATTTGTATTTAACCATCCCGCACCATACAAGGTTCATGTCTACAATGAACTTGCTAAATTAACCGATATCCGTGTCATCTTTGAAAGAAAAAAAGCTAAAGATAGACCAGATACTTTTTATGCGGACAATGAATATAATTTCCCAGTCATCTTTTTAAAAAATAAAGGATTTGGCAATGAAAACACCGCAACTGGTGAATTAGTAAAATACATCAAAAAGCATCGCAACCTATACGATGTAATCGTGATGAATGGTTATAGTACAATCGCTGAAATGAGAGCGATTAGATATATGATTAAGCATCATATTCCATATGTCCTACAAATTAATGGCGGTGTTATTAAAAATGATTCTGCGATTAAGAAGCAATTAAAGACATATTTCATTTCTAATGCTTATAAATGGTATTCTCCTTGTAAAGAAGCTGATGAATACCTAATTCATTATGGCGCAGAAAAGAAGATGATTTTTAATTATCCATATAGCAACATTTTTGATAGCGATGTTCTCTGTAAACCGGCAAGTCCTGAAACAAAAGCAAAGATTAGAAAGAAATATAATTTACCAGAAGGTCCGCTTTTTATTTGTGCCTCACAATTTATTAAAAGAAAAAATAACATTCAATTAATGTCTATTTTTAAAGAGAGAAACGAAACTCTTCTATTAATTGGTTCTGGCAAGGAAAAAGAATCATATGTCGAATTTATAAAAAATAATAATATTAAGAATATTATCTTAATGGATTATTTAAACAAAAAAGATTTATTTGAAGTCCTAAAATCAGGTGATTATTTCATCACCCTTTCTCGTGAAGATATCTTTGGTCACACCACACTTGAAGCAATGGCAAATGGTTTACCAGTTATCTCTTCTGATCGTGTCGTTGCCTCAAAGGATTTAATCGTTAATGGTGAAAATGGTTTCCTTGTTGATATCAATAAGGAAGAAGAAATTAAAAAAGCCTTAGATAACGCTAATTCATTAAACTCAATGAAAGCAATAAGAACAGCCAAGAAGAACACTATTGAATGTTCCGCAAAAAGACTTCATGATTTACTTAGAGGATAGATTATGAAAATCATCTATTTCACTACTGCTCAAAAAGAAAATGATTTCCGTTCATTTATTAATGATTGGAAAATTTCGTTAAACCCAAGCAACCAAAATTTTCACAATAAACTCATTAGAGCGTTAGCTATTAATAACGAAGTTCATGTTATTTCAGTACGTCCATTTTCTAGAGGTAATATGAAGGTTTCTAAACTCAATAAAGAAGTTAAAACCGAAGGCAATATTACTTGGCACTATATCAAAAGAAGCGGAAGTAAGATTAGCCGCGCTTTAATCACCACTTCACAAATGATGAATGCACTTAAAGGTATTGATTTAAGTGATTCTATTTTTATAACTGATACAATCAATCGTTCTGTGGTGACAGGCGTTTATAAAATCAAAAAGAAATACAAAAGACCGACTTTAGGAATTTGTACCGATTCACCAAGCAATATATCTGGAACAAAACGTTCCTATACTTTGTATCTACTTAAACACACAAGTGATTTTGATGGCTATTTAGCGCTTACTGATGGACTAAATAATTTATTTAATCCAAATGGAAAACCAAGTTATATCTTTGAGGGACTTGTGGAAGATAAAAAGATTGAAGTTAAAGAAAGCAAAAAACCATATATCTTCTTCGGTGGAGCCTTAATGAAAAAATACGGTGTCTATAACCTCATTGATGCTTTTAAAGAAATTAATAATAAAGACTTAGAACTTTGGATCTGTGGTCACCATGGAGATAAAACAAAAATCAAAGAAGCGTGCAAAGGATTTAACAATATTAAGTATCTTGGATTATTACCAGTTAACAAAGTTATGGAATATGAACAAGGTTCCTTATGCACAGTTAACCCTAGACCATTTTCTGAAGATTTAGATAGATTCTCTATCCCAAGTAAAACACTTGAATATATGGCGATGGGTAGACCCGTAATTTCCGTTAGAAATACTATCTTGATGAATAAGTTCCCTAATGAAATTATATGGATTCCTTCTTCCACAACTGAAAATATTAAACAAGGTATTCAAAAAGTCTTAGATATGACTGAAGTTGAAAGAGAAAACTTTGGTGAAGAAGCAAAAAATAGAGTGTTGGCACTCTATTCAATAGAATCAGTTGGAAAAAATATTCAAAGTTTCTTACTTAACTTCACTAAGTAAAATATCGCTGACTATATGACCAATCTTCTCAACTGAAAAATGGTCCTTGTAATAGGCTCGGTTAAGATCACCGAGTCTTTTTCTTTCTTCGCTAGATAGTTTCGCCATCTTACTAATAGCGGAAGATATGGATGTCTTATCTGGTTTAGCAATAAAGCCACCTTTGGATTCATAAAGGACATTCTTACCATCACCTTCAAGAACACCAATAATTGGTTTTCCAAACGCTATGGACATTGCTAATTTGTTGGGAATTGTTTTTCCCACATATCCATCACCTTTAAGTGAAACATATAAAATATCAGCAGCTTCAAAATAAGCAGCGGCTTTCTTCGCAGGAATTGGTCCATGATAAATAACTCTATCTTCTAAACCATATTTTTTAATAAGAGATTTTAATTCTTCGGTTTTTGGACCCATGCCAATGACATGGAATTGGACATCTTTATCTTCCACTAAAGACATTGATTCAGGAATAAGATTGATTAATTGAATAGTTCCTAAGTTACCACAATAAAGGATATTTGTTTTCCCTTCTAACTTCACTGGTTCAACATCAGATTTTTCCACTAATGAAGGAAGGGGAGCGAATGATGTCTTCTTATCTAATTTCAAAACATCTTTAAAATAGTCGGAATAAGATGGAGAGCCAAATATCACATGATCAACCTTTTCATAGAGATCTTTAGACCATTTATAAAGTACCTTATACATTAGTGATTTTTGTCTCACTGCATGAGTGACCAAAACACTTTCTGGCCATAAGTCTACGCAATGAACAACATGCTTAACATGATGTTTCTTTTTGTATAAATTTCCTGCGGATAAAATAGTAACTGGAGATAATGACATTGAATAAACAATATCGAATTTTTCCTTGCAATTCCTGACCCATTTTTTAGAATTGGCCCAAAATGAAAGGTAATTTCTAATAATTGAAAAACGGGATTTTTTACGGGCCACTAAGTTCACACGATGAACCTTAACACCATTAATTATTTCAAATTTAACTTTCTTGTATTCAGGGATGATTTGTCCATATCCATAGTTTGGTTTTCCTGTTAAAACAGTAACATCATGGCCTTGCTTAACCAGTTCTTCGCAGATGTTAGTGAAAACAATATTTTCAGGATAATAGTATTGACAAACCGCTAATATCTTCATGCTCTCTATTTTATAGAGTGAGAGTGGGATTTTCCACTAATAAAGTGTCAGTATTTAATTTTTATCCTTTTGGTCAATTTTAAATAATAATTTAATCGGACCTAAAAAATGTATATGATTATATATACATGAATAATAACACTAGAATTAATGTTATCGTCAACATAATAAGGACATTAGTTTTGACCTTATTATCTTTTATTACCTTCCCATGGATTTGCCGTTACTTAGGCGATTCAATGGTTGGTGCTTATACATGGGCCAATACCTTTGTGGCATATTTCCTTATCTTAGCGAAGATCGGTATTCCAAACCTCGCAGTGAGAGAATGTGTCAAAGTGAGAAATGACAAAGAGAAGTTATCAAATAAAGTTCAAGGTTTCTTCTTATTACAACTCATAGCCACGATGCTTTCATTCGGATTAATGTGTATGGTTGTTTTCTCTGTTCCAGCATTAAGAGAATCGAGCGCTTTAATCTTTATCTTGTCCATTAACTTTATCGTTGGCGCTTTCTCATTTGAATGGGTCTTTATCGCTTTAGAAAAACAATTCTATATGTCCGTTAGATCCATTGTTGCATTAACACTATGTGCAATCTTAGTTATCGCAATGGTTACTAACCCGAGTGATATCTATATTTATTCCTTAATCGCTGTTAGTGTCACTATCTTCACTACGATTAGTAACTTATTCTATGTTCGTAAATTCATCTCATTTAAAAAGACAATGCCATATTCCTTTAAGGAGTATGTGAAACCATTATTTGTTTTATGCACTTTATCACTAGTGATTTCTTTATATAACCAAACCGATACCTTTATCTTAGGTTTCATTGATAATGGCAAAAACGAAGTTGCTAGTTATTCAGTTGGTATTAAAGGCGTTGATATTATCATCGGCATCATCGCGGGATTATCCACAGTTTTTATTCCAAGAAGTGCGTATTACTACGGCAAAGAAGATAAGAGATTCTTTAAGAACTTAACCAAGTATTCTATGAATATCTGTTTCTTCATTGTTATGCCAGCGATTGTCACTATGGCGATATTAGCACGCCCAATATGCTCTTTGATTTCTGGTAACTTCGATTATTCCAGCGCTACTGCAGAGTATGTTAACGCTCCATGGGTATTAGTTATTTTATGCTCTATGATGCTCACATATTCTTTGGGCGATATTATCTATGGCCAAATCTTACTTCCAATGAAGAAAGAGAAATATTATTTAATTGCTATGTTAAGCGGCACTATCTTAAATGTTGGTTTATCAATTCTTTTAGGTAAATATGTCGCTGAAAAAGTAAGTTGGATGTCTCCTGCAATGGGTGTTGCTATTGGCACTGCTACGACTGACTTATTAATGATTATCTTCTTAGTGAGTTTATCTTGGAAATGGGTCAAAGAAGCAATTTTCAATACGAATACATTGAAACTTCTTATCGCTAATGTGATTATCTTGGGTGTTTCTTTATTACTCAATAATCCACTTAATAGTTTATGGGCTCATTTAAATCTTTCTGATACATTCGCGGCTATATTGCAAATGGTATCAATCGTTTTAGTGGATGCGATCATTTATATCGTATTCTTAGCTATTACTAAAGAAAATTTAGTTTCTTCCTTCTTAAGAAAGAAAAATAAAACCGAAGAAAATATATAAAATAGACAATTTAAGCAAAGAAAGTAAAACGGACGAGCAATTAACCGTCCGTTTTTTATTCATTAAAAAAGACCGCCATTTCTAACGGTCTTAGTAAGTTTTAAATTTCTTGTGGATTACCACTGCCATCTAATTGCCAGTAGTTACGTCCTTCAACTCTTTCTTCGCCTTCGCCTAAGAAGTAATATTCTTTGACAGTTGCGTCATGCCAATTTTTACCGAAGTTGATACCTTTGCCAGCTGCATGTGCCGCACTATAAGTACGGGAAATATAGACATGCATTGGTTCTACTTCACCTTGACGGCATTCAGTGAATGCGCGAGAGAGAACTTCGGTGACAGATGCTGGAAGAACGACATAATTCAAATTATATGTTCTATAGAAAGCATCTGACTTGATAGAAGAAATGGTTTCAGGAAGTTTGAGTTGCTCAAGGCTTTGACAGTTATAGAATGTACCACCATTGATGGCAACAATTTTAAGTTGATCAACGGAAATATTATTAAGTTTTTCACAGCCGTAGAAAGCTGAATTTTCAATTCTAATTATATTAAGTGGTAATTCAATAGTTTCTAAGTTTGTACAACCTTGATATGCACTAGCCTTAATGGTTAGCATCTTGCTCTTTTCAAATTGTTCAACTTTCACTTCAGTTAAAGAAGTAACATTATGGAAGGCATAGGCACCAACGTGCATCATATTTGGAGAGAACAATACTTTAGTCGGGCAAGTGCCTTCAAATGTATAGTGGTTAGTATTTTGTCTTGAAGAACCATCACATCTTGTAACTGAATATGGGAATGTGAATACATTATCGTGTCCAGAAATATCTTTATCAGGATTGATAGCATAGTTGTCATCATATAAATTGATTGTGCTTAATGATGTACAACCTTTGAATGCGCCTTCTTTGATAACTTGAACACCCATTAATTCAGCGGATGGATTTCCTTCGTGATCAACACATGGAAGTTCGGTTTCTTCTTCAACTTCTTCGTCCTCGTCTCCTGGTTCTACTGGAAGAGGTAAGTCATTGAAGTTGCCATAAAGAGAGACTTTAGTTAAAGAAGTACAATTTTCAAAAACGTAGTCGTTAATATCACAAACATTTTTTGGGAAAACAAATTCGGTAAATGCTGTCCCTGCAAACGCGCCTTCTTCGATAGAAATGACGTTGTCTCTATTTGCGTTATCAACACCCCAAGTAATTGAACTTAAGGATGAACAGCCATTAAACATATTTTCATAAACTGTATCAAGAGTATAGTTAACTGAAGTTATGTTATGGCAGCCCATAAAGACACCTTTACCGATTGATTCAACAGTAGTTAAATCAGGTGTTTCTGAAATTGCGGTATTTGCAAATGCTTCATCGCCTAGTGTTGTTAATGAAGTTGGTAAATTGATTGTTTCTAAACTTTCACAATTAGCAAATGCTCTTCTGCCGATTGATGTTAAAGCAGCATGGGAACTATCGATAGCCTCAAGTTTTGAACAGCCTTCAAAAGTAGAGTTTGAAATTTCATCAAGTGTTTCTGGTAAATCAATATAGGTAATCTTTTTATTATTTCTAAACGCACCAGAACAAATACCTTTAACATTAAGTTCAGAGAATTTCTTCACATTATCAACAGGGTAATTAGCTTTAATAGCGCTAATTTGTGCTTCTGTTAATGAATCGGAAACGATCGCGGTATTGTCATCAAAATAATTTGCGCCAACATAGATAAGGATGCCACTTGGAATATCGTATAATCCTTTATCATTCTTTAATAAGTTTTCATAGAACTTAGTACCCGTAAAAGCATCAACACCAATTTCTTTTAAATTATTACTCCAAGTAAAGGAGCTTAAATTTGTGCAATCAAGGAAAGCATTTTCGCCAATCCATTCAATGGTGTTTGGCATAATAACTTTTTTGATTTCATCATGTGTGGAGAATGCTTCATCTGCAACACCAACAACTTTATATCCTAAAACTTGAGTTGGGATTCTAAATGTCGATGGGAATTTTTTATCAGATGGAAGTCTATACAATACTGCGACAGGTTCTTCACCTTCCGCTGCCAATTTCTTTGGTGTGAAGTAATACATGACATTCTCAACGTTAGAGTAGTCAGATAAGGCGGTATTACATAAGACTGCTGTTGCGACTGCAACGCCAACTAAAAGAACACCAGTAATGGATAAACCAATAATGTAGTTTCTTTTCTTTGGTGAAATTTTATTTTTAGGTTTTGGGGTATCATCAAAGACATCCGCACCTAATTCGGAAATATCACGTGCCATTATTTCTTACCTCCTAATCTTTCTAATTCTTGTTTGTATTGCTCGAGTTCAGGAGTATTGCAACGGACAAAGTGTCCTGGTTCAATCTCCACAAGTTTTGGAGCATCACTTAATACATAATGATGGAGTTCTGCTGGATTATAAGTAATAATCTTCTTCTTTCTTTCGACTTTTGGATCTGGGATAGGGACAGCAGATAACAAGGATTTGGTATATGGGTGGAGAGGAGCTTCGAATAATCTATTCGCTTCTGCGATTTCCACGATATGACCAGCATAGATAACTGCGATTCTATCAGAAATATAGCGGACGACAGATAAGTCGTGAGCAATAAATAAGACAGTCATCTTTCTTTCTTGTTGGAATTCTCTAATTAAGTTTAAGACTTGAGCACGGATGGAGAC
This sequence comes from Bacilli bacterium, assembly GCA_016298185.1. GTDB lineage: Bacteria > Bacillota_I > Bacilli_A > RFN20 > CAG-826 > RUG13091. The sequence goes on from JAEDDA010000005.1 coordinate 28,791, forward strand.
GTCTAATGCGGAAATTGGTTCATCAGCGATGACAAACTCAGGATTCATAATCATACATCTCGCGATACCGATACGTTGTCTTTGGCCACCGGAGAATTCGTGTGGGTAACGGTTTAAGTATTCAGGACGTAAACCGACTCTTTGCATCATTTGTTGGACTTTTTGTAAACGATCTTCTTCATCTTTATAGAGTTTGAACGCTCTTAGACCTTCGGAAACAATATAGTCGATATTGGCTCTATCATTTAATGAATCGCCTGGGTCTTGGAAGATCATTTGCATTTTGGTTTTTAATAAACGTTCCGTTTTCTTTGGAATCTTGCCAGAGATCTTAACGTTATTAAATAACACTTCACCACCACTGACTTTATTAATACGGATTAAAGCACGACCAATTGTGGTTTTACCGGAACCGGATTCGCCAACTAAGCCTAAAACTTCACCACGTTTAATATCTAAGTTGAGGTGGTTAATAATAACTCTTTCAATAGAACCGATTTTAAAGGCAACACGAACATCTCTCATTTTAACGATTGTATCGTCATCTTCAGGATGGTCTTTTCTACCTTGTTCAAAAATATCTAGTTCTTGGACTGGAGCTTGTTCTCCGATTTTCTTTTCTTTTTCTTTACTCATCTTCAACGCCCTCCTGTCTCTTTAATTCTTCAGCTGCACGTTTCATTCTTTCGTGTAACTCTTGGATGACTTTTGGTTTCTCCACTTTTGGTGCGCGAGGATCAAGTAACCATGTCTTTGCGCAGTGAGTTGGAGAAATTTGGAACATTGGAGGTTCCTTAACAAAGTCAATATTCATCGCATATTCATTACGTGGAGCAAAAGCGTCACCGATAATCTCACCAGAGAATGAAGGTGGATTACCTTTGATGTAGCTTAATGCTTCATCCTTACTACCTAATTGTGGTAAGGAGGCTAATAATGCCCATGTGTATGGGTGTGCAGGATTGTAGAAGACATCTTCAACAGTGCCATATTCCACAATTTGTCCACCATACATAACGGCAATTCTATTAGCAACATTAGCAACGACGCCTAAGTCGTGGGTAATGAAGATGGTTGTCCAATGGTATTCTTCTTGTAACTCTTTAATAAGAGCGATAATTTGTGCTTGAACAGTAACGTCCAAAGCGGTTGTTGGTTCGTCACAGATTAAGATTTCTGGACGGCACGCTAATGCGATAGCGATAACAACTCTTTGTCTCATACCACCAGAGTATTGGAATGGGTAGTCATCATAACGCGCTTCTGCGTTAGGAATACGAACCTTTTTAAGTAATTTAATAGCTTCTTGTTTAGCTTCTTGTTTGCTAAGTCCGTGATGGAGTCTTAAAACTTCGCTAATTTGGAATCCGATTGTTAACAATGGATTTAAAGAAGTCATTGGGTCTTGGAAAATAGTTGCAATTCTTTTACCACGGATTGGTCTCCAATCATCATTGGTTTTGAATTTTGCCAAATCCATGCCATCAAACATAATGGAACCGTTACTAACGAAACCATTCTTTTCAAGCATACCTGTAAATGTTTTTGTGGTGACTGATTTACCAGAACCAGATTCACCAACAATGGCGAGAGTTTCACCGCGATAGACTTTGAAAGAAATGTTACGGATAACATTAATCTTCTTACCACGGACGGTAAAACCAACGCTTAAGTTATTAACATCGACAACCACTTCTGGTTCTTGAGAAGCAGGTTCTTGGGTTACAGGTGTTTCTTTTAAGATTTCTTTTTCTTTCTTAGACATACCTTAAACCTCCTATCGATGTGTTTTTGGGTCGGTAGCATCGGCTAACGCAAGTCCTAAATAGAAGAAACATATCGTTAATGGTGCCATGACCACCATTGGAGCTATAAGCAGATATGGATATTGCATCCAGTCAGTAGTCTTAACAATATTTGTTAAGATTTGACCTAATGTAATTTGGTTGTATTGAACTTCGAATGACAAACCGAAGTAAGCTAGGCCAACTTCTGCAGAAATAGCTTCAGGGATTGCGGTAGAAACAACAGTGATAATAACAGACACAAGATATGGTAATAAGTTGTGTGTAATCATTGCTTTGGAAGAACTACCGAGTGTTTGTGATGCAATATTATATTCACGATTACGGATGATGATGATTTGGTTACGGATAAATCCAGCTAAACCAACCCATCCTAATGCGGTTAACAAGAAGACAATAATCACAAAAGAGAATTGTTTCATGTATGGTTTTAAGATTTGCATCAATAAGATATCTAATAATAATGTTGGAAGGTTATTAACAAAGTTACGGAATTCAATAAGGATAGGATCTAACCATTTGAAGTAACCCCATAAACTACCAACAACGATACCAACGATGGTATCAATTAAAGCGACAACAACACCTAAGATTAAGGAGAGTTGGCTACCCTTCCAAACGAGCCACCATAAGTCGCCACCAAGCATTAAACCATTGCCGCCTGGATAGAAAACACCAAACCAGTGTTCAGCATTAGGCGGAATGACTTCTTTCCAGTTGTATTCTGTATTCCCGTAAGCCGCACCATTTAATTCTAAAAGTGGGTAATTTCTCATTAATGGGCCAAAGATTGTAAAGAAAATCAATAAGCCTAAAATGACTAAGCAAACAATAACAAATGGGTTTTTGAATAAATACTTAAATGTCATTGACCAATAGGAATATGGTGTAGCATCAAGTTTTTCAATCTTTTCATCGGATGTACCAACGACTGTAAATAATTTTTCAATATCAGTGTCGATGGTTTTTTCTACCTCAACAGCGTCTACTAAGCGTGGATCATCATCGATGACTTGGAATAATTTTTCTTCATTATTTTTATTCTTTTTCATGATAATTCTCCTTTCTAGTTAGTAAAGCTGATACGAGGATCAACTAAAGCGGTAACAATGTCACCGAGCAAATATGAAATAACGGATAGGAAGGCAGTAAATAAAATTAAACCTTGGATTAACCAAACGTTATTAGAGTCATTAGCAATAATAAGTGCACGACCAATACCATTAATAGCGTACATATTTTCAAGATAGTAAGAACCCATCAAAGCACCGATAACTGCGCTTGGGAATGTTCTCACTAATGGAACAACAGCGTTCCTTAAGATGTGAACTGTCATAATACGGTTTTCGGATAAACCTTTACTACGAGCAAATTTCACGTAGTCGGCGTTAAATTCGTCGACCATATAACGACGGACCCATAAACCGATACCAGAAGCACCAGTTACACCCATCGTTATGATTGCAGGTAAGTATGATAAAACATTATCTGCTTCGTAAACATATGGTAATTTAATTAAATTGCATAATAACGCCATCCAAATGTAGTAATAAGCAACACCTGGAATAGCATCAATAATCATAATATAGCCTTTGCCAATTCTATCGAACCAACCATTTTGGTATTTCGCCATTAAGATGCCAAATGGATAACCTAATGCGAGTTCTAAGATAACCGCAAAGATGCCAATTTTAAACGAGATGCCCATTCTAGAAAGCATATAGTCCGTAACTAAAGTACCATTATCAACACCATTTAAATCGTAGATACGGCCCAAATCAAAGATAATTGTTCTACAATCGGAAATGAAGCCTTTATATGTGGTAACACCATCGATAGTAACAAGATCGAATGATGTATTACAAATAAGTTTTGGGAATGGAATAACTGAGTAGAAGAATCTAACAAGTTGTTCCAAAATCGAACCAGATAAACCCATTGATTCTTTGAATGATTGACATTTAAGTGCAATGACTTCTGGTGGAGTGTGAATGTCGTTAAATCTTGAACACATTTGTTCTGGTGATTTAGCAATACGGATTAAAAAGAAGGTCACAAGCATTGCTAATGCGATAGAAATGAGTGACGAGAGAATTCTTCTAATAGAATAGTGCAAGAGAGGATTGGCAAAGATTCTTTGCATGGCAATTGTATGGCCAAAGAGGACTTTCTTTTTGACCAAAACGGAAAAAACGATAAACGCTACCACTAAAAATATAAGTGCATATCCGATTATAAACGTAGCCATATTTTTCCTCCTTTTAAGATAGTAAATTAGGGACGGGAGAGCTTATCCCCCGGAGCCCTAATAAAAATTATGTAGATTATTATCTAATGATTAACCGTAAATGTTGTAAACATCGTGTGTAGAAGTCCAAGCTTCTTTTGCAGCTTCATGTTCTTCACGAATTGCTTTACGTTCTTCAGCGGTTAAAACTTCTTTCAAGACATACATACCAGTCAATCTGTCATTAGATAAGCCATAGTAAGAAGTTGGTGTTTCGTAACCAGCGGAGTTAGAAATGGATAAGGACCAACCTTGACCATAGTTAACTTGTGGTTTGTAAATCGCTAATTCTTCAATGAGCTTAACTTCTGCTTGTGCGAATGCTGAGAAACGGTTTGTAAGGTTGAGTGTTTCAGCTTTACCTTGATTGACTAAATCAGTGTATTCACCGAGTAAGTCAACTGCTTCTAAAACATTTGTTTCTGGGTTATGTCTGATGTTTTTCGCTGCGTCTGAACCGGATTGACCGATAAATGCGAAGACGCTTGACCAGTCACCACCATAGATGTATGTGTTCATGTATGTTAATGGATCGCCGTAGTCAGCACCCCAGCCCCATTGAACGACTGAGAAGTCAAATGCAGCATATTCACCACCGGTACTACCAGAGACGTTTTCATAGTTTGTCTTGGTGACTTTATCTGTTGGAACCATCCTGAAGACAGTGCAGTCAGAATAGTCAGAAGCTGGTTTGTGATCGTCTGCCCAGTTATTGAGTCTTCTATTCATCGCATTGATGAATTCGTTGTCGTATGTTTTTGCTTCTTGGTCAGCTTCCCACATTGAGTAGTATTCAATGTTGACTGGGAATGTAACTGTACCGAATTCAGTAGCTAATGGAGATGCATTGTATTCGTTAATTGCGGCGACTGCCTTATTGACTAATGCATTGATTTGTTCTCTTTCGCTACCGACTTGATGCTCATTACCGTTATAGTCTTCAACGACATCAGACCAGTCTAATTGACGGGTTTCGTATTGACCTGGAGCAAGGTATTCACGAGCTTCTTCTAAGGTCATGCCGTTATAGTCTGATAAGGCTTGAGCATAGTAGGATTCGACATATTCGTTACCATTGTTATCCATAACGAATTTTCTTGGAACGTATGTGGAGACGAGTTTTTGGACTGCTAAGATATCATCCATATCGCCGTTTGCATAACGTTCATAGTATGTTCTGTAGTCGATGATAGACATGAGCATTTGTCTAACTTCTTGGATTCTTAATGCTCTTTCGGTATTTGCGACTGTTTCAGCATTACCTTTGGAGTAGTAAGAAACTTTAGCTTTGCTGTTTTTTGTACGATCTAATGTGAGGTTGGATCCATAGCAGTTGCTAATTGTGTCTAACCAACGGCTATTAACTAAACCTGAATATGGTTCTTCGATTGTACCTTCACCATTTGGACCGATAACGTATTTATCCCAACCGATCTTGTCGTTTGGTGATAATCCGAAGCCATCGATATTTCCAGCTTCGAATGCGATTCTTGGATCGCCGGATTCGATATCATTCTTAATTGAGTAGTGAATTTTATCGACGAATGCTTGTTTATAACGGTTTTCTTGGACGTCTTTACGTTTCGCATAATATGGGTTCTTTGTGTATTCGATGTTTGTTTCATCGGAAGCACTTAACACATATGGTCCACAGTAGAGGATTGAATCTGGTTTACCACTACCGAAACCTGATTTCTTTTCGTTATAGAAGTTTTCGTTAACTGGTAAGTATGTGGAGTAAGTAAGAAGTGTTGGGAAGTACATTGCAGAGTCGAGCAATGAGTATCTAACAGAATTACCATTTTCCACTTTGACACCTAAACGAGAACCATTTGCGATGTTGTTAATATCTGCTGCTGTAATAGCGGTTCCACCATAGGCTGGATCGTATTGAGCTTTATAGGCTGCTGGATAATCAGATTTGATTGTATCATTGATGAATTTTGCTTTCTTTTGATCTGTATCCATCTTAACGAATTTGGAAGATCCATTAGCAATACCATCAAGGATTTGTGTGTATAAGTAGTATTCTGCGGCACCTTTAATAAAGTCACGCATTAAGTAACCGGTATCGGAACCGACTGAGAAGGTGTTAATTAATTTTGCACCAAACACGAAGTCAGCAGCGGTAACCTTTTGTACTTTACCACCATATTTGTAAGGTTTTCCTGTACTTGTAACCCAAATGAGGTTTTCGTCTTCTCTAACTTCGAAAACGAATTCTTTGAAGTCTTGTTCTTGTCTTGCGGATTTAGCAAGGTTAAGTTCAAGTGTGCCGAAGTCATTATGTGTTAAAAGACCATCGACAAAGTTTGCAAAGTGTTCAGCGTTTTGAGCTGCAGATGTCTTCATGTAATTGAGTTCACCAATACCGACAGAAGCAATAGTTTCATATTTCTTTTTCGCAGTTCTACCATTTAGCAACGAATATGGAGATCCGGAGGTTGTAAAGAAATTACTATTACCACAACCAACTAGCACAGAACAAATTGCTATCATCATTAATTTACTAGCTTTGTTTTTCATAGTTGTTTTTTCATCCTTTCTTCGAGTTTAAATAATGATTGTTTCTACTTTACGCTCATACACGTAAAAAATCAAAACATTTTTTTCGCGCATATGCAAAAAAGAATGTCTTGTTTCATACATTATCTAACTACGTAAAAACGAATATTAAAGTAGGGGATAACTACCTGTAATCCAAAATACTATTTCAAAAGAAATAAAGACTAAAAATACAGTTGCCGCGGCGAGATAAAATGGCCAGTGTCTAATCCAGGCCTTCTCCCTGATTTCATCGGGTATTTTATCATCCCATTTTTTTGTCTTTCTACGCCAGTTGGCAACATAGAGATCTCCCCAAATAAAGCCCACTAATAAGTAGATAGCGGCAAAAGCACCATGGAGTGCGGGATAATAAAATATAGGCGCATCCGGAACATTTAAAGTGATGACTAAAATGAGGAATGGAATTCCAACTCCCACTACTGACATGATGATTGTGAACAACCATACTTTAAAGTTTTTTAGCGCATTTTTCATGAGATAAGAATATAACATATGTTTGAATAAAACAATGTTTTGAATATACTTAAAAATAGTAAGTGATATGCCAAATCCAAACCTAAAAGAAAACAAATTTAAAAGAGCGGTATTAGTTCCATTCCGTGGTGTAGTAAAAGCTATCAGTAAAACCTGGTATGTTAAGTCACAATATAAATATATTACCCATCACAAATTGAACTTAAAAAGCCCAGTCAGATATACGGAAAAACTCCAATATCTTCGTTTGTTTGTGTATCCAAAAAATCCACTTGTCAGCCAATGCGCTGGAAGAGCGGGAGTTAGAGAATATGTGAACAAAAAAGGATTTGCAGATAAGCTTGTTCCAATTTATGGAATCTTTGATTCTTTTAAAGATATCGATTTCGATAAACTTCCTGATCAATTCGTTATGAAATGCACACACGCTTGTGCGTTCAATTACATATGCAAAAACAAAAAAGAAATTGATAAAAAAGCCCTCGAAAAGAAATTCAATAAATGGTTAAAAACCAATTATGGTAAGAAAACAGTAGAACTCCACTACGCACCAATTAAACCACAAATCATTATTGAAAAATATTTAGAAGAAAATGGTAAGTTACCAATAGAATACAAAATCCATGTTTTTAACGGAAAAGCCAGAAGCATGTATGTAGTCACTTCTCGTGGAATTGATATTAGGTATAACAACTATTACATCGACTGGACACCATTTGATGGCAGTCAATTTAATGGTTGGAAAAAGACTGATTATCCTTTAGAAAAACCAGAGCACTGGAACGATATGGTTGAGATGGCGGAAATACTTGCCAAACCTTTCCCTTTTGTTCGAGTGGATCTATATAATATCAATGGTAAGATTTATTTTTCAGAGATGACTTTTACACCCGCAAAAGGCACTTTAATCTTAGATGATGATAGGTGCGATTTTGAAATGGGAGAATGGTTAGATATTAAAGAATTTATTAGTGCCAAGTAGTATACGGGAAGCTAACTTCATATAGCATTACCGCATGGTGAACTTCTTCACTGCCTCCGCTGACATCGCAAGAGGTTTTTTCATACTCAAAGGTAAATCCGATTAACCTATCATATTTAAGATTTTCAAGATTGAAACCAAAGCATGTATAGGCGCTATATCTACCCGCGCTATTAAATGCATCACCAGAGTTCGTTGGAACATTTGTTACATTATATGTAACTGGTACATATGTATATCCTTTCTCATTTTTATAAATGAGAGAGATGATTAAGTGTAGATTGCTACTACCTTTAGCTAGGTCTTGTCTAGTTTCAGTAACCGCAGAACATTTGAAGTTCATCATCATATATGTTGCGTCACTACATTCTTTAGAGAACAATACGCCAAAGCCATTACCTTTTCCTGGTTTAACCTGTACACGTGCATTTGCGTAGTAACCATTACAGAACATTTGACCATCAAATAATTTGCCAACCACTCCATATCTAAATGAGTCATCATAGTTTGATAATTTGACTGCAGGGCCATATGGTTTTTTCTTTTCAGGATCATTCTCAGGTTCGTAAATATCATAGTAATAAACATATTCATCACTATATATATCATTTGCATCAAAGTTTGTGTCGTTAACAGATGTAAAGACTTTGTCTTTTGTATCATCTAATTCATATGCTTCTACTTTTTGATTGATCTTGTTATTATCCTTATAAGGATTGATAGAATCGTTCCAAACTGTGTAGTAGTTCTTAAAGAAATCACTAGAGGCATAAGGAATACCGTTATAGATTTCTTTTAGTCCATAACCACAAGATGTAAGTATTAAAGAAGGTGCGATTAATAAGAGTTTAAATTGAAATTTCTTCATTGTTATCAGCCTCCTCTTCTGCCACTATTTCTTCTTGTTTAACAACTTCTTCCACTGGTTTTTCATTTATCTGTAATGTGTGATTAAATGTATAACCTAAGAAGAAGACCATTAATAATACAGGTGCACATGTATAGAAAGGCAACATGGAATCAGAATTAATTAATGGATAGTTGTCATATAAAATCATCGAGATGACTAATAATCCTAAAACTAAACCTGTAATTAAATATTTAACATAATCTTCATCAGTGCCTTTATTTAAATATTTAAATAATCTTCTAATACCAATCACTAAAGCGGCCAAGAAGAATACTGAGCCAAATAAACCACTACTCATTAAATTATCAAATAGCCACATGTTAGAAAGAATTTGTGGAACGCCATTTGGATAATCTAAGAATGAGCCACCAACCGGACAACCGAATAATTTAAAGGAAGTAAATAAATCTTGGAAGATTGTATTAATCGGTTTTACAAATCTATTTGTGTTAAATAATCTATTGAGTAATGAGTTGCTAGAAATTATATTTCTAATGCTTCCTGTGAACCCCCAACTTGTTTGAGAGTTAATAAACATCACCATGATGACCAAAAGCATAATGACACCTAAGGTGATCATCGTGACATTTAATATTGGACGAGAGGCTTTAAGCTTTCCGCCGATAACGATAATCGCAATTCCAAGAACTAAGATTAGGTCACTAATTAAAGTGATTTTAGACATTGTGAATAATAAGGAGATAAACGCTAAGGAGGCGAGTCCTGCATAGATAAGGAATTCTCTCTTATTTTCCTTATATTTCATGAAGAATAATGGGATAACTGCGGTTAATAAAATACTTGGATATAAAGACCAATATGTCAAAGAGACTTCCTTGAGTTGGAAACCATATAACATGTAAGCCATTTCACCAATTGGAACGACAGATGGATGACCATTATAAAAGATGTAATAGTTACTATAAATAAGTGGGTAGAATGGAACATAATAAATCATTGTAATAAACAAGTTTATTAAAACAAATAATCCTAAAGCACAATAAGTAACTAGTAAAGCATATTTAATCTTAAATTGTTTTAGATATGAAGATAAGAAACCAGATAAACCAATTCCTAATAATCCAAGTGGCACAAATATACTTTGGGCCATACCTATCGCACCGATGGAATAATAGTTAAATCCATTAAGCGCAGTTAATAATCCAAAGATTACTAATGGGAATAGGAAAAACAAATAGGTGGTTAAACCATCTTTTTTAATTTGTCTATATGTCACCACTACTAATAAGGCAGCAAGGACTAAAGACAAGATTGCAAATAACAAAAAGGAGTGGCCTAAGTTAAAACCAATAAACGCAAGAACTTCTAATGAGAGAAATCCAAGAACGGTACCATAATCACGGAAATCGAACTTTCTAACGGTAGTTTTACTAACTTTTTGCTCCATATGTATATCATTATAAATTATTTTTTATTATTAAAAAGGTATAAAAAAAGCGGCTTAGCCGCGTTTTTAAAGAGGCATGAACTATTCTTCTGATTCGAAGTAGAAGTCATCTACATCGTTGTCCATGCTGAGGTATTCATCTGCAGATTGATAAGCTTCAAGGATTTCAAGTTCCTCGTTTGCGGTGAGTTCGTTGTTACGATCTCTTGGGCCTAAGAATTCATCCATTTTAAATACCTCCTAACTGATTGGAATTACTGGGAAATTATTCCCTGCTCATCTCTTGTCCATAAGCATATCACTTTGTATATATACAAGAAAGCAATTTTTGTAATAATTTTGACAGTGACAAATTTCCACTTATTTTTGTCGATAAAATCATATTTGGGGTTTGACATCCCTTATGAATAAGGGCATCATTAAATAAATTAGTTTGATGAAAATCACTACCAATTTGTATATATTATTATTGCCATGGAAGAAAAGAAGAGTTTAGAACAAATTATCGCAGATAACTTGGTGTATTACCGCAAGGCCTCTGGATTAACACAATTAGAAGTTGCAGAGAAATTTAATTATTCCGACAAATCCATTTCTAAATGGGAACGCGCGGAAGGTATGCCTGATATTTTGGTGCTTAAAGCGCTGGCGGATTTTTATGATATACGCGTAGATGATTTCTTTAAAGAAGAGAAAGCCAAGATCAAAATGACTAGAAAAAGTAAACGCTGGTTCATCTTTGGGCTCAGTGAAACTTTAGTCTGGTTAGTGTTTGGTGTCTTCTTTACAGTGTTTTCTATCTTCTTAAGCGGCGTTTTTGCCTGGTGGCTACTATTTGTTTATGCCGCAGCCGCTTCAGCCATTCTCGCGGTTGTTTGGGCGGGTATTTACCATAAGCGCTTATATCAACTGATTGCGACAAGCTGTATTGTATGGTTCACTATTGCTTCTGTCTATCTCACCGCATTAATGGTGACATTACCAAATCCAAATCAAAACATTTGGTTATTATTCTTAATTGGTGTACCGCTTGAGATCCTTGCAATTCTCTGGTACTTCCTAAGGAAGAACTTAAAGAAAAGAGTAAATTAAAAGATTGGTTATCCGCCAATCTTTTTTAATGCTTAATTTATAATTAATCTTCTTTTAATCCGTCGTTGATATATAAGATACCTAGAGTCTTTGGGCCACAGTGAGATGTGATTGTGGCTTGTGCGTATGTATCGTAGATCTTTTTAAAGCCACGTTGTTTTAATGCATCATAAGCAATCTTTCTCATTTCATCTGTCGCATATGAGTGAGTAACGAACGCGATAGATAAATCAGGATTATTAAATTCTTCTAAAGTATCTTTACAGTATTTTTCAACACAGGCTTCATTACGACCGTGGTATTTATTTTTTGGAAGCATCTTACCATCTTGAACGATAATTTGTGGTTTGATTCTAAATAATGCTGCGGCAAATCTAGCAACACCAGAACAACGGCCACCTTTATGTAAGTAATTCAAAGAATTGATAACAAATGAGGCTTGAACATGTGGCACTCTTGCTTCAACCTTTTTTACGATTTCTTCTGGTTTTAAACCTTTATCGGCTAATTTACGAGCGTAGATTGCTAATAAAGCAATACCTGTGGATAAGGATAAGGAATCGATAATATAAACATTCTTCATGATAGAAGCAACTTTCTTCGCATTTTCGCAAGCAGAAGAAATGCCTGATGATAATGAAATATGAATAACCGCATCATGAGTTCTTAATAATTTGGAGAAATATTTGTCATATTGATATTCATTAACCGCTGCGGTCTTTGGTAAGATTCCAGTCTTTTCCACGTAATCAAAGATTTCAGGTGGAGTGATGTCACCATCAAATCCACTCTTATCACCCAAGATAACAGTGAAGGGAATAATATCTATATCAAATTCTTTTTGTAATTCTTTTGGGATATCAAGTGTAGATTCAGTAGATATAGCAATCTTCATAAACTACCTCCTTTTAGGATGCTTAAAGTATAAATCTTTATTTATTTTAATGTCAAAAAATCTTTAATCGCCTGATCGTATTTTTCAGTGGCGTTATTTCTAATATGGCTATGAGTGCCTTCGCTAAACCAAACGATTTGTTTTTTTGCACTTGGGCAGTTATTAAACATCTTTTCAGCGTTTTCCGGTACAGAATATTTATCATTCTTAGAATGAATAAATAAAACAGGAAGTTCTAATGTGGATAAACATTTTTCAGGGTTACTTTCCATAGCGGAAACACCAGTATAGATTCTAAACCACATCCAAATTAAATGAAAAACCGGAAAGATCTTATGTCCTAAATCGACATAATGTCTTCTATAAGATTCTTTAAAGTTTGTGAACGCACCATCGATGGTGATACGTTCCACTAAGCCAGGGTTATCTTTATTAGTTATGGCTAATAAACCTGCTGCACCACCAACACAGACACAGTGTAAGGCGAAGCTTTCTTGGTTGAATTCTTTAGCAATATATTTCATCCACGCTAAGACATCAGTGCTTTCTTTAATACCAACTGTAGATAATTTACCTTCACTTAATCCATGGCTTCTTGGGTCGATGAATAATAAGTTATAGCCGCTTTCTTTATATGGTTTTGCGTAGAAGTAACTATATATTAAGCATTCGCATCTACCAGCGAGGAATAGAGCGGTCTTTTTACTTCCAAAGTCATAAAACTCACCATATAGTTTTAAGCCATCATTTTCGATTTGGACATCATGTTTTTGCTTTGCAAACTGTGCCATATAGGCCAAACCATCATCCCACATTTTCACTTGTTCAGGATTATTAGGTGCTGAGCACACTCTTCCCCATCCACCAGCGTGTTTCTTACTTAATGTATGTAAATAGACTCTTCTTGCAGTTTCAAAAATAATCCACAAACCAAAAAGAAGGGAAACACCAACAAATATGGAAACACCAATGATGAGCCAAAAAGCCCATGTAGGGAGAGAAGTTAATATCATATATGGCCTCAATAAATATTTAATTATTTTTTAGCGAGAATAGACGCTAATAATTTTCTTTCTTCTTCGCAGTCTTTGGAAACTGGTTTATCAGAGAAGAAGAATAACGCCGCTAAGCCTGGACCAACATTAACACCATTAGATTGACCCATACGGCTTTTTAAGACTGTGGCTTTTGGAGCAACTGTTTGAGCGATTTCAATGAATTTATCACATTGTTGTTCTCTAACAGAGTGGACACAAACCATGAGTTGTGGTTCTTCTTTTGTTAATAATGCTTTAAGCATTTCTTCAACAATCTTATAGGAAGCTTTATAACCACGTGCATTACCTAAAACTGCTGGCATACCGGTTTCGTTAGAGAAATCAGCCATTGGTTTAACGCCCGCCATGGTGCCGAAGAAGGCTTTGGCTTTACTAATACGTCCACTTCTTTGAAGGAAGAATAAGTTATCAATAATACCAACTTGGTGTAGGCATTTTTTCTTTTCTTCTAAGAATTTGAAGTTTTCTTCTGCGGACATGCCTTTTTCACGATTCATAGAGGCTAAGACGCAGAGGATGGAAATACCACCACTATAACGTTTGGAGTCAACAACATATAAATGTCTTTCTGGATATTTTTCTTCCATTTCACGTTTGGTGAGTAAGAAGGAGTTGTATGTACCAGACATACCACTTGATAATGTAACGGCGATGATGTCTTTACCTTCTCTGAAGTATTCTTCCACTCTTTGACCGATTAAGTATTGATTTGGCAAACCCGTTTTGAAGTTTTCTTTCTTATCTAAGCGACGATAGAATTCTTCAAATGTCATTTCTTCCCAGTCAATATCAGCTTGGTGATCTGTACCATCAGGATAGAGAATGGAACCAGGAACTGGCTTTTCGATGTTGTACTGTTTTCTTTGCTCTGCGGATAAGTCCATACAGGAGTCCGCTAAAATAACATAATCACTCATAATTCTTTTAATTCCTCCAGAGCAATATTATTTAAAGTAAACTTTAATGTTATTTAAACTATCACCCACTAATGAGTAAACATATCTTTCTGCGCCGATATTTAAGTAATCGGTCTTCACATTAGTGATTTTTGTGGTGTCGATCTTTTGAGGATCAAATCTACTTTCATTCGCGTATTTAAACGCCGCTTCTTTAATGGTCCATAGTGTGAAAAAGTCGGTTTCACTTTCACATTTCTCATCACCACATATGGTTTTATCAACGAGTTTCATTGGATGCCTTTTTGTGTCCATATATTCTAAATCCACTCCAACATAGGAATCGCTAATCGCGACACAGACTATACCATGACTATGGGACAAGGAAAATTGGCATTTATCACATACCCATTTACCATTTTCAAGTTTTTTAAATTCCACTTCTCTAATATCAACACCTAAAGAGTGTTTTAAGGCGATTTCAAGAAGCTTCCAAATGAAAAATTTTTCTTGCTTAACTTTGAAGTTAGAACAAGATTCGATTTCCTTTTGACGGATATCGCAAATATAGCCATCACAAACAAAAGGAATATGGGCAAAGTAGATGTGAGTTAACTTATCCATTATTTTTGATTTGCCTCGATATAATCGATGACATCTTTGACGGTATTAAAGTCATCAAATGAGGCATCATTGAATTCTAAACTAAATGTATTTTCTATAGAAATAGCTAAATATAAGACACCGATAGAAGTTAAACCTAAGTCCCCTCTTAAGTCGCTTTCTTCATTACAAGTATCAAGTACTTCAGAAGTACTTGTATTTGCGAGTTTAATAAGTTCTTTTAATTGTTTGAATATCTCTGCTCGACTCATTGTAAATTAGCCTTTCCTCTAATAATCTTCATCGCTGGGGTACGGACGAAATCTTCTTTTCTAATTATAATCTTACTCACTCTCATGAATGAAGGTAATAAATTATTAATTTTATTAACTTCACTACGGATGTATTCTTCTGGGTTAGCTAATCCGAGTTTAGCGAGTTCCACCATACGTGGATAGACTTGAATACAGAGTTTTTGAGTTTCTTCATCAAGATAAACCATAGAGTCTTGGATAATATCTAATTCATCGAATTTATTTTCTAAATCAAATGGAGAGATTTTTTCACCAGTATTTAAGACAATAATTTCTTTAATACGACCAACGATGTATAAGAAACCTTCTTCATCAAATCTCACTAAATCACCCGTTTTAAAGAATCCATCTTCAGAGAACGCATTTGCGTTTTCTTCTGGATCGTTATAGTAACAATCCATGACATTATCACCTTTAATCCAAAGTTCACCATCCACGACTTTAAGTTCTTGTTCTGGATATGGGAAACCAACGGATGCTGGTTTATAGTCACTGCGTGGATTACCACTCACTAAGTTCGCGGATTCAGTTAAACCATAACCTGGTAAGAGAATGATATTCATTGGTTTATATTCTTTCACTAAGTATGGAGGGACTGTAGAAGCGCCACATATAATGTGAGTTAAGGAATCACCTAACATATTTTTCTTAAATTGTTTGGAGAGGTTTAAACACATTTCTGCTAAAGCAGGAACCATAACCAAGATGGTTGGTCTAAACATTGCGATATCTCTGAACATATCTTTATTGTTTTGACATATAAATAAAGCACTACCGGTTTGTAAGTTGGTTAATAAGTTTCTCACTAAACCAAAGACATGTGTTAAAGGAAGGATTAATAAATATCTTTGATTAAAGACATCTGGGATACCATAGCAGCCATTACATGAACCACGGCATAAGGCTTTGTTATTTAATAAAGCGCCTTTGCTTTTTCCGGTTGTACCACCAGTAAAGATAATCGCGGCAGGATCTTTTGGGCCAACTTTCACACTTGGTGCTTTTTCTTCGCTTGTTTCCATGACATTGATTAACACCATTTTGTGTGGCATTAGGTTAAGCGCATCAATCTTTGCTTGAAAAGATGGATGATAAACAATGGCTTTCATTTGGAATTTCATTCCACAACCATATAATGCTTGTTCTGGTAAATGTGGAGGTAATAATACCGCACAGCAACCTAATGTTTCTAACGCTAAATAAGCTTTAGCCCATTCAATTGTGTTAGGTGCAAAAACACCAACAAAGTCACCTTTATTAATGCCTTTACTTAAAAGTACATTTCTAAATTTAGCGACTTCTTCATCTAACTCTTTATAAGTTAATTTTCTTTGCGGGTCTGCTAAAGCGACTTGGTCAGCAAATTCTTTTACTGAGTTATTCCACATTTCTTCAATGGAATCAAAACATTTAATTCTTTCGATGTTTTCTTTGCTTGTATAGTTTGCGAAGACGTTTTCTGTGTATTTCACTTTATTTACCTCTCTGATAGATTTCTTTGAGTTCTAATTCTTTTTCAAATAAGTATTTTGTGGCTTCTTCAATCTTATCCATTCCCATATTTTCACCAAACTTCTCTTTAAGATAGATTGGTTCGCCCATGACTATTCTCTGTCTTTTCCATGCGTTTTCTCTGATCTCACGATAGACAGGAATGATTGGGACATTAGCTTGGTACGCCATTAAGACCGCACCGCTTTTGAATTGAGACATTGGATTGGTGCCCCTAGAGATATGTCCTTCTGGGAAGATAGCAATCATGTTCCCACCTTCTAATCTTTGAACGATTTCTCTTAATGTTTTTAATGATGGCTTTTCTCTATCCACTGGGATGCATCCAGATTGATGGAAGAAGAATGCTCTAAACTTGTTATCAAATAGTTCTTTCATCACTACGAAGTGGAGTCTTCTATACCAGAATGTACTATGTAAGACCATAGGATCAGAAAAGAGAATGTGATTAGAAATTACCAGTGCGCCACCTCTTCTAATTTTCTTCTTTGCTTTAGGAGTGGCGTAAATCTTTTTGATTCTAAACCAAAAGAAAAGTGGCCATCCGGACCATTTGAAGATATCATATAGAATCTTTTTGAAATTTAAGAAGTGAGCCTTGTATGGATTTTTCTTTTTCATATGAAATCAATTATACATTAAGTATAAAAGTTATCAATTATATATGAAAAATAAGTTACAGGTGTTTATTTGTGTTAATAAGATGGGAACATCTTTCTAAATAGCCAAGAGAATGGAACATTGATAAAGCCCGAAGCAATAACAATGATAGGAACCATCACTCCTGGATGCCAATGGAACAAACCAACAGTTAATAATAGGAAGCCAACAATAGTCTCCATTTTAATCGCTCCAAAAAGCAAATCTTTAAAGAATCTTCTAAAGAAATTTTTTGTTGGAAAGATGATATTAACAAGTAAGAAATAAATCAAAAATACTGCGGTATACACTAAGTGGACAATGCCGACTATTGGCATCTCAATTTTTAATAATGAGAAGATTAATAAGAATATGAGAAGTCCATAGCAAATAAGTGCAGGAATGGCATGGACAAAAATAATACTTTGAATTCTAAAAGTATCTTTAAAAGGCGAAAAATGAGAACGGGAATTATTATCTAAATATATAGTCTCGATTTGAATTGTGTATAAAGGTGCTTGCATGAGTTGGAAGGAAACGATTTGATTCATTTCATATTCATATCTATTACCTTTTGTTTTTAACAAAGTTGGTAAATATCTCACAGGGAATCCCCTAAGTCCACATTGATCATCTTGAATATATTGTTTAGTTAATAGTGAGCGGCTTGTTTTTGAGAATTCGTTACCGAATTTACTTCTAAATGGGACATCTTTTCCGAAGTATCTGACACCAAAAACTAATTGGTCAGTTTCTACGAGTTTGTCATAAAGACGAATAATATCTTTTAAAGCGTGTTGTCCATCACCATCCGCGGTGATGATATATTTAGCTTCCGGAAACAACTCTTTAATCTTGCTATAACCATGTTTCATCGCATAACCTTTTCCATGATTTTTTTCATAGGAAAGATATGTGACTTGGTCTTTAACCATGTCAAAGACGTGTTCAAACTTTGGACCACTACCATCGTTAACCACCAAAATAGGGAAATCATTGTCCCTTAATTCTTTAACGACATTCACTAATAGTTCATCAGGTTCGTAGCTAGGTATTAAGATAACTGCGTCTTTCATAGTTATAAATGATACAACATTTAATATATTAAAAAAAATAATATTCTCAAAGATTAGGTTAAGTGTTTCCTATAAATTCTTATTTTTTATCGAACTATGCTAATATTTACGTATGGAAGAAAAAAATATAATTGAACAAAAAGAAGAGCAAAAACCTCTTTCAAAACGAGAAAAGAAAAAACTTGCTAAACAAGAGAAAAAGCAAAGAAAGAAAGAGCAAAAATTAGCAGATAAAGAGTTCGAAAAGAATCATCCTTTAAGAAAGCGCAAGATTGCCGCTTGGATTGTGGAACTCGTTGGTTTAACCATAACCGCAGTTCCAGGTGTAATTTTCTTAGGATTATTTATTGTTGCTTTAGCGGCCTATATACTAGGTGCGTTTATTCTTCTAATTTTAGGCTTTGGTTTACTCTGTTTAGGCCTCGGCTACTTGATTTATGCAGGTACAGTAGATAACCCATCGATAGAAGGATATTTTGGTTTATCAGCGGGAATCATTAATTGGGGTAATTCTCTCATCAATATAATAAATACATTAGATGGTTGGTTCTTGACCATTTTCGGTGGAGTATCACTAGTGATAAATATTGTGGGATTTGTCTTACTTCTAACATCACTAAATGCATGTTCTAAAAAGCATAAAGTTTCGTATATCATTTTGATGGTGTTAATCATTCTTGCTTCCGCAGGAATTCTCATCTTAGGATTAACAAAAGTTATACCTTTAGGTGTTTCCAACTGAATAAGCAGAACAAAAGCGATTTAAAAATCGCCTATAACTCGGATTAATCCTCCGAGTTTTTTTATAATATAGATGTGTTTTATCGAAACTCTGATTTAAAGATTAATCGTTATTTCATGCAATTTAA
>JAEDDA010000053.1 GCA_016298185.1 Bacilli bacterium
TAAATCTATTATATCATATTTATTTTGTGTGTAAGTTATCTGTGTTAATTATTGAGTAAGCTTAGTTGTATAAGTTTGAATAATTAAGTTTAGATAATTACAACAATTTTAGCTATTTTTGGGCTTTAAAGACAACGCACAAATTGTTTCGACATGTGCAGTCATCGGAAACATATCTACAGGTTGTATATATGTCACATCATATGATTGTTTAAGATATTCTAAATCTCTTGCTAAAGTTTCTGGGTCACAAGAAACATAGATGATTTGAGAAACTTTCTTATTAATAAGTGTAGATAAGAATTTCTCATCACTGCCTTTTCTTGGAGGATCCATAATGACGATATCCAAATCGCCATCATAGCTATTGATGAATTCACCAGCGTCACCGCAGTGGAATTCAATATTATTTACATTATTACGCTTAGCGTTCTCAATTGCGTTCTTATGTGCGTCTTTAACAATTTCTACAGAGATAACTTTCTTTGCGTTCTTGCTAGCGATTAATCCAATTGTGCCTACACCAGAATAAGCATCTAAAACAATTTTATTCTTTTTGATATCGATCAAATCTAAAGCGGTTTTATATAATACTTCCACTTGTTCAGGGTTAACTTGGAAGAAAGAAGATGGAGATATTTCAAAAGTTAAACCAAGGATGTCATCTTTGATGAATCCAGGTCCATATAATATCTTCTCTTTATTTCCTAAGATGACATTTGTGTGTCTAGAATTAACATTCTCCACGATTGTGGTTATCTCAGGATGCAACTTCATTAAAGCATCCACAAAGTTTCTTTGTCCTGGGAAGTTAAGCATAGATGTCACTAAGACCACCATAAGTTCGTCATAGTGATAACTTGTTCTAATAAGAACATATCTTAATATTCCACGACCATTATCTTCGTTATATGTTGGGATACCCATTTTCTTAATGAGTTCTTTAATATCCCATAAAATAGATGCAGCGCGTTTATCTTCAATCATACATTCCTTTGTGGGTATGATTTCATGGCTATTTTCTTTATAGAAACCATAAACCACATTACCTTTTTTGTCTTTTGCGAAAGGTACTTGGATTTTATTTCTATAATGGTATGGATTTTTCATACCGATGCATTCATTAACTTTTGTATCTATATGAGCGATTCGTTTAATCGCATTCTTTACTCTATTAGTTTTAAATTCTAATTGTTTTTGATAATTGATTTGTTGATATTGGCAACCCCCACAAGCGGTACAGATTTTACACTTTGGTTGGATTCTATCTTTGGATAAAGAATAGAGTTTTCTCACTTTGCCAAAATATACACCTGCTCGTTGATAAAGGATTTCAATATCCGCTTCTTCGTTAGGGAATAAACCATCACAAAAGATGATGTCTTTTTGATATTTAACGACACCTTTTCCTTCTGAAGATATATCTATACACTTTCCTCTAATTATCTTGTTCATATTTATTTGCTTTTTACATTATAATGTAGTCAACATCAAATTTGAATTATGGGGAAATTATTTAATAAAAGAAATATATGTTTGTTATCACTAGTAACTCTTTTACTTACTGGTTGTTATAGAAATAATAACTCATCAGGTGGAGGCCAAGGCGGAGGACAAGGTGGAGGCGGAGATATCGAACCACCAGGAAGATACTCCACGATTGATATATACGCTACTAACGATTTTCATGGTTCGGTAGAAGAAACAGATGATTATATGGGTCTTAAGAAATGGGCTACATATTTAAAAGATAAGGGTGAAAGAGATAACACTCTATTAATTGACCAAGGCGATACTTGGCAAGGTTCTATTTATTCCAACTATAACCATGGTGAGTTAATCACTGATGTGATGAATTATATTCATTATGATGCAAGAAGCATAGGTAATCACGACTTTGACTGGGGCGTAGAATATCTCGCCGCGAACACTGCGAGAACTTATGAAGGATATCGCACTCCTGTACTCGCAGGTAATGTTTACGATTATAATTTCGCCACAAAAGCGGTTGGTACAAATCAACAATCTCAATTAGGTGTCAAAAGCGTAACCTATACTTTAGGTAATGGCGTGAAAGTGGGCATCTTAGGTGGGATTGGTCAAGACCAAATCACATCTATTTGTTCTTTATACACAATGGATATTTGTTTTACTGACCACATTCAATTCATCAAAGATGAAGCTACGCATTTAAGAAATGATGAAGGATGTAATGTTGTTATCGCTAGTATCCATACTGGACAAGACAGTGTGAAATACGAAGGACTAGAAAACTATGTTGATTTAGTTTTGTGCGGTCATACACATAGTGAAGAAAGCTCTAATGAAGGATTACTTTGGTATTCACAAAATGAAGCGTACGGTCAATCTCTAGGACACATCACATTGACTTATGATAATGAGATAAATGATGTTGTTGAGACAAAGATTCAATGTATATCTGCAAACAAGATTAAGAATGAAGTGAAAACAATTGATGAAGGTGTTGATAATTTAGTTAATACATATAATTCACAATGTGAAAGCGCAGCAAATGTCACTGTGGCATCTAATGTTTCTGGTAACTGGAAAGCCGGTGAAGAAATGGCGAACTTAATGTGTAAAGCTATTTATGATGAAGCGATTAAAGAAGGACATAACGATGTCTTATTAAGCTATGTTAACACTGCGAGAAAATCAAAATACCTAGATGAATATAATGGCGTGTGGACTTACGCAGATTTATATGATTGTTTCCCATTTGATAACATAGTTTATATCGCTGATGTAACTGGTAGAGAATTCAAAAACGAAATCAAAAAATATAACAATATCTATAGATCTAGTTCATTTACTGATACTTCAATCGTGGACACTCAAACATATAAAATTGCAGTTATTGATTATGTCTATTTCCACACAAACGGTAATAGAGATTATGATTATTTCCCTCAAACTGCTGGTACATCCATAGTGACTTTAGAAAAGAATTATCGTGAAATATTAAGAGATTGGTTAATCGATAATCACTACAATACTGGCACTCAATTAAAAGCTAGCGATTATTATTCAAGCCTCTGGCAACACAATAAAACACAACTACCTTCATAAAACTTTTTTGAGAAAAAAATCAAATAACCCCCCTATTTATTAATAGGAGGGTTTTTATGAATAATTATTAACTTATAAAATTTAAAGGCAAAGATTTCGAACTGGATGTTAGTGTTTCGCCCGAAGAAGATACTGTATGGTTAACAAATGAACAAATATCTCTGTTATTTGATTTAAACAGAATCGTTATTTTTAGACACATAAATAACATTTATAAAGAGGACGAATTAGAAAAGGAAAGCACATGTGCAAAAAATGCACACATGGCATCTAATCGTTTATACTATATCAATTACTATAATCTAGATGCCAATGTTTGTTATTCATTGGGAACATCTTTGAATTATATGGGAAAACGTGTATTTTCTATTTTAAAAGTGGAATCTAAATGTATAATTGACGCATTAATACATGCTCAGAGGTAAATAAAAA
>JAEDDA010000006.1 GCA_016298185.1 Bacilli bacterium
CGATAAGAAACAGTTTAATAATTCTTTTTGCTTAACTTTAAGTTCAAAAGGTATGAACAAATATTGCTTTTCAATGGTAAAATAAGGCATATCAATACCTCCCTAAGCAAGAGATATTGTAACAAAAGAGGTGATTTCTTGCGATTTCACCTCTTTTTCATAATAAAAGGAGCTGTCATTCAGCTTTTAGGTTTTTCAACAGCCCCATTTTTCTTTATTTCTTAGCTTTCCTATTAGCGAGTTCTTCATTAATAAGTCTCTTTAATATTTTTAAATCTTTATCGGATAAATTAACGTTACGATCAATCATTCCACCATAAGTGAGTTTCTTATAAATGAAGTCAAAATAATTTTCATAAGCATTAACTTCATTTTTCTTCACTGCCACTGGTTTTGGAGTAGGTGTTCTTTTGGCTTCTTTATCTTCAACAAACTTCTTAATCGCTGGAACTAATTCTAAAAGATTAAAGGTATAATCCATCATAATCATCGGATCAAAGAAAGATAAGTTTTCATTAATAACTTCTGGATAGATACCAATGATACGAGAAAGTCTTTCCGATGTAATATATTTGGCTTTTGGAAGTTTAGCCATACCTTGAAGATATTTCTTTAAATCTTTTACATTTGGTTCTTTCATATAAGCGCCTCTATTTTTATTTATTATACAACAAAGTGATCAAGAAACAAAAAACGCAGTTGCGAACCACTGCGTTATGCGTTAATTGGTGATCCCTAAGGGATTCGAACCTTTGACCCACTGATTAAGAGTCAGTTGCTCTACCAGCTGAGCTAAGGGACCATAATTGCGCTAAATAATAATATATTAAAGGTTTAAAGATTTCAATATAAACAAATTATTGTCTTTTTATTTATAAAATAGGCGGTTTAAGAAACGAAAAAGAAAAAGACAAGCATTTACCTAATTAAAGGCTATGCTGTCTTTTAAAACCTTAAAAATTGTTATTAAAAGTATTTTGCAAACTCACTATTGAAGAAGGTGACGTTCTTTTCTTCTTCGATTGAGGCTGTTCCAATACCTTCTTTCTTAAGATAGTTTCTTTTTCTACCTGCGCCTGACATAGTCATATCATTCACACCATCTGTGACAAATGTGATATCACCATTAATACCATTCCAATAGAAGTTTTGGGTTCTATTCTTAATTCTTCTCACTGTGGATTTGTTTGGGTGGTTGAGCTGATCATCACCACTGCCAAGAACTACTTGGTTAGGTGCGCATATTTCGCTAATCATCGCGCTAGAGGTAAAGATAACTTCTGGTCTAGTCCAATTTAAGAAATTGCTACCCATAGATGATGAACTGCAGTGATGTGTTCCTTTAAGCATTATTCTCTTCTTTGCGTCTTTGAATAAGTTTTGATGATTTTGCATAATTGTGAATTCTGCATTAGTGCTATCTGCATCACCACACATTACTAAATTCCAATATTTATATTCCAAGTTGAAAGATGTTGATGTTGTATTTGGATTATCAGTGGGGCACTTTTCATTTGGAAAGACTTCATCTTCACCAAAGTAGAAATCATTTTCCAACCATCTGATCCTCAAATCATTTTCTTTATCGATATCTAAAGTCTTAGATATTTTCATTTGTTCTTTAATACCATGATATGTCGCACCTGCATTTATATAAGATGTCCTTTTGTTAACATATGCCTGTACGTATGAGGAATTATTAATCTTATCATTGCCATCTGTGTCATATGTGTAACCATAATCAACGATTTGTTTAACAGACATTCCTTCTAAGGCACCATTAATGATGCCACCGATATGATCGCCATGAGGATGAGTGACCACTAATAAATCAATTTCTTTATCAGTGACTTTGTTATTTAAAACTTCATTAACATGACCAGCGTCTAATTCACTACCAGAATCCACTAAAATATCAAAATCTTTATATTGAATTAATGTAGATTCACCATATTCATCGCACATTTCAATAGATGTGATAGTTAAAGGATCACCTGGTTTGTAATTCTTTGTTTTATTACACGCGATTAAAGATGAACACGCTAATAAAGAGACTAATAAAATACTTTTCTTTAACATAGTTAATTACCTCAAAAATATTATATAGGAAATAAAAGCACAAAAAAAGAGAGGTCCGAGAACCTCTCTCAATATTGCAGTGATTAAATTAATCAGAGAATGTAACTTTCGCTAATGCGACAACACCGTTATATGATGTGGTGTTTGTAATTGCGAATGAAACTTTGTAGTACAAGTTAGCTGTTGGTGTAGCAAATGTGAAGTTCAATGAAGCTGTTCCTTCGTTTGTTGTAATTGCTGGAACTTCTTGGGAAGTAGTTGCGCCAACTTGTGTTGTGCATTCTGCATCACTATAGGAATAAATTGTAACGACTGCTTTTTCATCGGCTTGGTTATAGCTTTTACCAACTAAATCTAAGGTAACTGTTTTAACACCAAATGCGATTGCGTTATTTGTCTTAATCCATGTGCCTGGGTGATCTGCTGCGCTGATTGTTGTGGATTTTCCACCCATTTTAACGAACGCCCAAGCACCGTTGTTGTTTGCACCACCGGCAACTGTGAAGTCACCGTATTTCCATGTGTCGTTATAAGCACTATGATTTGCGGTTTTGAGTGTGAAGTCAGCAACGACTGTTTGATGTTCAGCACCGGCTGCTGCAACTGTGAAGTCAACAGAAGCGTTGAGCGCACCACATGTAGCTGTTAATGTGTAAGCACCTGTTGTGGCTTCTGCGGTTGCAATGACTTTACCGTCAGCGTAAGAAACGCCTTGGTCTGCTGGAGAAACTGCAAATGTAACTGTGCCAGAAGCACCGAATGGCATTAATTTTGCTGTAACTGCTTTATTTCCACCTTGTTCGATTTCGAATGTTTCGGATGGATTTAAGACGATTGATGTTGGATTAACTGGAATGTCTTCAACTTTTAATAATTTGGAATCATTACCACCATCGGTTTCATATGTGGTGTTATATTTCTTTAAAACACCAGACATTGTAACTGTTTTGCCAAGTAAAGAATTTTCAGCGGCATATGTTGTAGCGAAGGAACCATCGGAGCTACCATCTTTTAAACGATAGCCTTCGAAAGCTTTTTCGGTTTCGCCATCTGTTAACCAGATTGGGCCCCAGTTATTGTATTTTGTGCTATATGCTTCACTTGAAGAAACAAGACCTTTAACATAAGCAACTTCAGGTGTTCCGGATGGGAATTTGTCGATGATCGCTTTTGCTTCTGCAATTGTTAATGGGTTTTCAAGTGTGCCGTAGTTAATGAGTTCAGCAACTGTAATATTTAATGTACCAAAGACTGTTTCATCTTCAGCATAAGCAGCTTTAACTGTAATTTCTGCATTGAGAGTAGCTTCAGCTGTAGCGGAAACTAAACCTTTTTGATCGATTGTGACGTGTTCATCACCTGTAACGGACCAAACTAATTCGCCAGCTGCGCCTGCAGGACCTAATTCTGCTTCAACTTGTAATGTACCACCTTGATAAATCTTATCGGAGGCTGCGCTTAATGTCACTGTTGTTGGTTCGACAGGACGTGTCTTATAAACAAATTGGTAGAAGAAGTCTGAATCGGCTTGTTCTAAATTACAACCAGAAATGTTTGTAAATGTGTTGTATGTACCTGGTAAGAATGTACCGTTGTTCTTTGATTCGCTTTGACCAGAAATTGTTCTTTGAACTGTACCATAGGTAGAGTTCCAATCCCATTCACGTCCAGCTGTTGGAGTAGAAACGATTTCATAACGGTGAGAATCATTCATTTCGAAGTATTGCTTTTCAGCACCTTCACCCATGGTGATGTAGTACTTGTTAGAACCAGCATCTTCTAATTTGACTTGAACGGCTTCTGCCCAAGAAGCGGAAGTGTTACCACGGTTGTCGCCATTAACACTACCTGTGAAATAGTAGTATCCACCAACATTCTTTTGATTTGCACCAAATTTAAGTGTTTCTGTAGATGCCATGATCGCTGCTGGATCTGTTAAGGCAACTGTAACCATTTCAGGTGTAACAGTAACTGTACATTCAGCGTACTTTGTTGTGTCTGCATTGGCTGTTGCTCTAATGTGGGCTGTACCTTCTTCGACTGCAGTAACCATACCACTTGCGTCGACGGATGCAACTGTAGCAGCGTCTGAACTCCATGTGTAAGTTCTGTCTTCCAATTGAATTGGTTTGACGCTTGCTGCTAATTGGAATGTTTGTCCAACTTCAAGAGATAATGTTTCATGATCGATTTCAACACGATCCACGACTACTGGGCCGGGACCTGGTGTTGGAGGAACATCTTCACCACCTTTTGGTTGGCAACCACATAGCAAAAGACCTAAAGCAGGTAATAAGAGGAAAATTTTCTTATTCATTATATGTCTCCTTTGCTTTATAGCATTCTCATTATAGCATTACATTTTTTTATTTGTATATTAAAAATAAATTTTTATGTTTTACTTTTTATAGATGAAGGAAAGAAAAAAGGGGCTGTTCGAAAACCCATAGGTGAGTAGATAGCCCCTTTTATTATGAAAAAAGTGACGAAATCGCCAGAAATCGCCACTTTTGCTACAATACAACTGTTCAACGGAGGTATTGTATGCCTTATTTTAACACAGGAAAAATGTTTTTGGTTCCTTCCTTCGACCTTGAGGTTAAGGAACAGGAGAAAATAGGAAAATTTCTTACTCTTTTAGATAATTCTGGAGTTAGCAAGATAATCGATAAATATATTAAAAACAACACCTCAAAAGGTGGAAGGCCAGGATATAACTACTATCACTTATTCGCCACAATAATATATGGATTCGCTTTTACTAGGTGTACATTAAGAGAACTTGCTGATGCTTGTAAATATGATCTTAGGTTTATTTCTTTAATGGAGCAAGAGAGACCAACTTATACAAAATTCTGTGATTTTATAAATAAAGTAATTGTTCCAAATGAAGAAGAAATCTTCTCTTTGATATCGATGGAAATTGCTAAAGAGATGAATATTGAAATGGATGATGCTTTTATCGATGGAACAAAGTTTGAAGCTAATGCTAACAAATATAAATTTGTTTGGAAACCTACTAAACACCATAAAAGATTAACTGTTAAAGCAGGTGAAATTATTAAAAAGCATCAGTTATTTGATAATTATCGAGAAGAAGAACTTATAAGGAGCAACACTCTTGCAAATGCGATTACCAATCTTAAATTAAAAAAAGATAAACTCAATGAAATAACTTACAAGAACGTTAAAAAAGCTTTAATAGGCTTATTAGAAAAGACTCTCGAATACGAAGAAAAAGAAGAGACAATTGGTCCAAATAGAAAGTCGTATTACAAAACAGATAAAGATGCTACTGCAATGGCTCTTAAGGCCGATTATTATTCAGGTTTAGGCAGCAACATACATGCCGCTTATAATGTACAGATTCTTGTTATTAAGGGTTTGGTTTTTTCATATTATGTTTCCCAGTCTCGAACAGATATTAATGATTTCATTGATGTAATCGATGTTTTTGCTAAATTTTATGGGTTTTGGCCAACAAGAATATGCGCTGATGCGGGATATGGATCATTAGATAATTACCGATATTTAGAAAAGCACAACATCAAAAACTATGTTAAGCATCAATCATGGGAAGGCAATAAATCTGCCAGGAATCCAGATTGTTATCATTTAAATAAGGATGACACGATTGCTTGTTTAAATGAACATATTGGTTATGAAACAAAATTGCCTTATCGACATCCAAGAAAAGCAGAAGCTGTTTTCTATAAAGTTAACGGTTGTAACTCCTGCAATTGGATGCCTTTTTGTAAACGATTCATGATGAGACAAGATGAAGACTTTAAAATATTTGAAGTTGTTAAAGATTTAGAAAGATATAAGTATCAATCGCAAAATAATCTTTGTTCTCCTAAAGGTATAGAGATGAGAGTTAACCGTTCTATACAAGTAGAAGGAGTATTTGGAATAGAAAAACAAGACTATGGTTATGTGAGATTTAGAAGAAGAGGGTTAGAAAAAGTATCTACTGAGTCAATGCTTAATTTTCTAGGATTAAATATCGCTAAATTATTTCGTTATTACGAAACAGGGAAACTAAATAAGTTTTGGGCCGCGCCAGACAATCTAGAACCAGAGGTATTTAAAAAGCCTAGCTGGAAACGACTCGCAAAAAAGGGGCGAAAACTAAATATCAAAATGAAAGAAAACATAGGCAAATAGGTTTTCGAACAATCTAAGATTGTTCGTTTACTCACAACAATAAATTATAATAAAAGGGGTGTCCTTTTTGCTCATTTTATTTCATGAGTTTTCGAACAGCCCCTTAATTATTTTGGTTATCAATTAGGCAATTTTTTCTAAGTAATTATAAGCTGGATAATTATTTCCTAATTGGATTTGGAACTTGTTATAGTATCTGAGAAGGTAACCAGTTACTCTCCAAGTATGTCCAACTGGTGAATTTTCACCACTAACATCGTAACGATCAGTTGTACCCCAGAAGCTTGTAGTGACAAATGGACTAAGAGTAGTATCAATTCTGATGTTTGTGTAAATCTTAGCATCATCTTTGCCTAAGAAATAAGCATAGACTGTATAGGAAGTTGAGTTTGCAGTTGGATTGTACCAATATTCAGTTCCTGCTGCGGATAATGATCTTTCTTGTTGATCATCATCTTCGGCTTGATTAACTTTTCTGACTGTCATATCTAATGTGACCCATTGACCAATATATGGTAATAAATCTGTGTATTGGCAATCTGCAGAAGTGTTGTTCTTATCGATTGTATTTGTAGGAACACTGATTGGATCGACATTTGTATTTAAATCAGTGAAGGCAAAATCTTCTTTTTCGTTATATAAATGCGACCATTTAAGTTCGTCTTTATATTTATCGAAGTTTTCTGGAACGATGACTTTGAAGGCTTGTTTGCCTGTTGTAGCGGTCTTAATATCAGATAATTGAATATTTCCGGAATATGTTGTTGCACGGCAGAAGAATCTGACAATTAATCCAATACCTGTACCATCCATGCCATAGTGTGTAGAAGCATTTTGTAATGTGGAACAAAGTGCACTACCGAAACCGGCATAGCCATAGGTGCCTGCTAATCTTGCATCAGCGCCTTCTTCTTCGTATTGTTCTTCATCAATGAGAACATCTCTTAAATATAAGTTATCGCCTTGGATACCAACGACTAATGCGGTAACGACTAGTTGGACACCAGAACCACCTTCATCAGAGATGCCGATTTCATTATAGTGTTTTTGAATACCCCAAATAGAATATTCATAAACTTTTGCGGTATAGTCGTAATCTTTATCCTTTTCACCATGGACTTTATATCCGCAGGATTTGCAGAAATTTTCTGCTTTTTCAAAGGAAGCACGATAATCACAAATCTTACTATCTAAGAATAATTGGTTTCTGGAATAAGCTTGTTCGACGAGTTCGAGGTTTAAGTTTCTCCATTTAGCGTTAGAACCTAAACGGTACCAAACGAACGCTAACCAACGGTTACCGGAAGAGTCTTTTTCTCCCATAACTGCTGGGTCAGTAATTAAAGCGATGTTATAAACTGGTGAGCCTTTAGCAGCAGTTTCTTCATCAGCTTTAGCTTGAGCTTCTTCTAAGATATGTTTTGTAAATAAGGAAGCTTTTTTACCCCATGGTTCAACTTTTGCGGTTGATTCAGGAGTATTAACACCTAAGAAACGAGTCTTAATGGTAATTGGACGATTTGATTCGTCAACATAGCCTTCTTGAACGAAGTTAGCGGTGTCGCCATCGGTACAACTACGTAATGTGACATAACCATAGTGATCATATGAAGAAGAATCTTCAGATGTTGATGCGAATCTTTTGCCCTCTAATGAATTAGCTTGGGCAAATTCTAATTTATCAGTAATTGGTGTGTCGATTAAGGCGTCACCGTTATTTTGAATGCATGTACGAGTGTTTCCACCTTTTGGACAAGCTGTAAGAAGCATTGTCGAGGCTGCAAGTAATACTAAAAATTTTAATTTCATAATAATATCCTCATTATTATCTATTATTTTTTAATATAGTCTTGCAAACGTTCTAACACTGCATTAATAGCGTTTTGTGGAGTCATCTTATCGATGAAGATGAACTTTGGCACGTTAGCGACTTGTGTACGGATAGATGCGGAACCTGGGAATGGTTGATCAACGAACTTAGTCCAGTTTTCACTATCTTTAACATAGTAATCAGTATTGATTTTTGCTGTTTGCGCTTTAATGCGTTCAGAAACGTTGATGGAGCTAGCGCCTTCATTGATGAATGTGGCATAGTCAACATAATCTTCTGTTGCACCTTCCCACATACCACCTGTTTCAGCATATGGAGATGCTGGATAATAACCAGTTGCGGCACAGAGATAACCGTTAGCGTATTTGGTTAAGAATTTAACTAATAACCAAGAAGCTAGTCTTTGTTCTCTACTACCTTTATCCATAAGGGCGAGGTTAGCACCTTGAGAAATAACGAATTTCTTGTCGGCGTTGAAGTATGGGACTGGAGCCGCTTTGATTTGGAAAGCGTTTCCTGTAGGAGCGTCATTTGTGACACCCGCACTACTACCTAATGTCATAACGGTCTTTTGAGCTTTGAATGGGTTGGAACCGTATTTAGCTTCATCCCAGTCGGCTGGAATACCGAATGTGTGATTATTGTAGTAAGTGTTAAGAGTATTCATCGCATTGATGGTTTCCTGAGAATTGAATCCAATATAACCATGTTTTGCTTCCTTATCATAATAGGTGTATGTACCACCATTTTGACGAATGGAAGAGATGAATAAGTTAGCTTGAGAGTCATATGAGAATGGCTTGAAGCTATTCTTGTGTGTGGCATCAGAATCATTCCATTTGGTGATTCCGTGTAAATTTAAGACTAATTGGTTTTTGGAAGCAGGCGCTTCATCATGAGCAACGCCATCAGTCCAAAGATATTTGCCATAAACACCTTTTGCATCCAAGAATTCGAGAATTTTTCTTCCGACAGAATCGATTTCTGCGTATGTTCTTGGAACAAAGATATCTGCGCTTAATGTTGGTTGGGTAGCAGCCCAATCAAAGAATGTGCTGTTGTAAATTAAGACTTCGGTAGATTTGTTAAATGGAATACCAAGTGTGTATGGATTTCCGTCTCTATCAAATTCGATGGATTGATTTTCAACCATATAGTCTTCGTAGAAGTCAGAAATCTTGAATGTTTCACCTTCTGGTTCAAAGACACTATGGACATCGTTTTGGAAGTAATAATCTAATCTAACAATAATGTCTTGGTTGACATATGTCGCAAAGTGGTCTGGATAACCAACTAAGACGTTTGGGAATGTGCCAGATGTCGCGGCTAATGTAGCAGCGTTTAAAACGTTGTCATATGAACCTTTAGATTCATAGTTAACGGTAACACCTGTCATTTTCTCAAATTCACCAATTAATGGTTCAAGAACATCATTGATAGAGGAACCGAAACCGGTCCAGAAATCAATGCTCACGCCATTGACATCGGCATTGAAGTCGATGTCATAGGCGAAACTATTTCTCCAAGAGGGCTTACATGCTGTAACTGATGCAGCAAGGCCACCGAGCATTGCAACAGACACAAGGGAAGTAACTAACTTAGTTTTTTTCATAGATAAACTCCTTTGGTCTCAGAATTATTATTTTCTAATATAGTCTGGTAATTTTGCGTAAACGGCATCTAAGATAGCTTGATCGTTAGCGTAGTCGCTACTTAATAAGATGTAGCCAGGAATATTGCCAACTTCAGTTCTGATTGCGGAACTGCCTTGGAAACCTGGATCAACGAATCTTGTCCAACCCTTGCTAGCATTGCCGTATGTGTATGCGTTTAAAATACCACATTCTTTTTGTAAGATTTCACCAGCACCGAAGGAATCAAGATATTCTTGATAAACTTCGGAATTGGTTGCGGATTCACATGTTGGGAAGTAACCGGTTCTAGCGGCGAATTCACCATTGACTTGTTGTGATAAATAAACCATTAATTTCCAAGCAGCAACCTTTTCAGCATCTGTACCTTTGTTGAATAAGGCTAAGTTGGTGCCTTGAGAAATAACGAATTTTGATGATGAGATCTTTTCGTTTTGTGGAATAGCAGCAGCCTTGGTTATAAAGTTACCTGTGATGGCATTACTAACACCAGCGGTTGAACCAATATTTAATAAGGAACGACCATTCTTGAATGGTGTAGAGCAGTATAAACTTTCACCGAAGGAAGCTGGAATACCGACTAAACCTTCAGCGTCAAGGCCTCTAATCATGGCCATGGCATCTAATGTTTTTTGACGGTAAGCAGCATCATTGAATGCAGCATAACCGACACCGGTTTTTGTCTTATCGATTTCTGTATAAGTACCACCAAATTGTCTTACTAATGTAATGAACATATTTGGTGTTGAGTCATAAGAAATTAATTTGAATTCGTCAGCGCTTGCGACTTTTGTAGCATCAAATGCTGCGGAAACGCCTGCTGGGAATGTGCTAGCATCGGCATAGACATTTGAATCTGTGCCTAAGATTTTTCCGTAAACTGCTTTTTCAGCAAATAACTTTTTAACTTCTTTACCAACAGATAAGACTTCGGCCCATGTTGTTGGAACAAAGATTTTGTCTTTTAAGGTAGCTTGTGTTTGTGCCCAGTCAAAGAATGTGGCATTGTACACCATTGCTTCAGATGATTTGTTGAATGGTAAGCCTAATTTGTAACCTTTGCCATCTTTGTTGAATTCCAATGTTTCGTTTTCTGGTTTGTAATCATCATAGAAATCATCGTAATCAAGAAGTCTAATGCCATCTTTATCGACATCAAAACCTTCTTCATCTTTTCCGGCTTTACGGTTGTGGTCGTTTCCAATAAGACCATCTAAACGTAATTGAATATTACTGTTGATGTAACCAGCAAAGTGATCTGGATAACCAACAGCAACATTGGCGTAGGATCTTGTGGTAGCTGCTAATTCAATAGCGTTTTGTAAGTTGTCATAACCACCTTTGGATTCGTGTTCAACAGTAATACCTGTCTTTTCTTCGAAACCTTCGATGATGTTTTCTAATGTGGAAGTAATGGATTGGCCAAAACCTGTCCATAAAGAGATTGTGACACCACGAGTTTCAATGTTGACATCGAGGTTATGTGTATCAGCTTCACCTGGTTTAAAACCATTACAGCCAGTGAGAGTCAATAATGAAACTAACGCAACTGGTGAAACAACACTTAATAATTTTGTTTTTTTCATAAAACTTTTGTCCTTTCTTTTAGCCCTTAATACCAGAGCGGGAAACACCGCGCATAATATATTTTCTAAATATTAAGAAGAAGATAAATAATGGAATTGTAGCGAATAATGAGCCTGTGACTTTGGCTGGATCATCACTAACGAATTCTGTGCTTTGGAACTTGCTCATCAAACCATTGGAGACTAAGTGCATATCATGTGTCTTAGCTTCGAATGGGAACTTCAACCATGGGTGAGTTCCAGATGCCACTAATTGTGGCCAAATGTAAGCGTTCCATGCGCCCATAAGGGATAAAATCATAATTGTAACGATTGTTGGCATAGCGATTGGAATCATACACTTCCATAAATATGCGAAGTGACCATAACCATCGACTTTAGCAGCCAAGAATAATTCGTTTGGAATTTGTTGGAAGGTTTGTCTTAGATAGAAGATATAGAAGACACTAACACCGTGAACGAAGATTAATGCCGCGAATGTATCTTTCCAAGATAACGCCATTGTGGTTTGGAAGTTCGTAATCATCATCATTTCGCCTGGAATCATCATGGTTCCGAGTAAGACGGTGAAAATTGCGTTCTTTCCTTTAAAGTTAACTCTAGCAAAGGCAAATGCTGCTAAGACTGATGTAATAACAGTAAAGGCTGTTGAACAGACAGCAACATAGATTGTGTTTGCATAGAATAATCCGAAGTCACCGGATTTACCCATAACTTTTCCATATTGTTCAAAGGAGAAGTTAGAGCTTGTTAATAATAAGTTTAATTGTCCATTCTGAACTTCAAGATTATACGCATTCGTAGATTTGAAGGATGTGATAATCATGTAATAGAAAGGAATAATAATGAATAAGCCCATTAAGGTTAAGAATCCATAAAGCAAAACTTGGGTGATGATTTTTTGTGCTTTATAGCGTCTCATCTGAGCTTCACTAGCGAAATACACTTCATGTTCAGCCATATTCTTTCTCCTTTCTAGTAATGCACTCTATTCTTACTAACCACGAATTGGACAAGGGTTAATAAGAGAATAACAACAAGCAAAATAACTGATCCGGCAGCGGCACGGCCTAAAGCGGATGCAGAGTTGTCTTGCATGTATTTGTAAATAAAACCAACGATAGTAATCCATTTTGTACCATCGGTACCACCAAAGTTAACTGGACCGGCACCAAATAAGGAGATAATCTGTGAATATGATTTCGCAGCACCAATAAATGATGTAACGGTAATATATAAGATTTGTGGTGATAATAGAGGAACCGTAATTCTTCTAAAGATTGTAGCTTTGCTTGCACCATCGATTCTGGCAGCATCATAGTATTGTTTATCAATTGTGGATAAGCCACTCATGAAGACTAAGATTTTAAATGC
This sequence comes from Bacilli bacterium, assembly GCA_016298185.1. Classification (GTDB taxonomy): domain Bacteria; phylum Bacillota_I; class Bacilli_A; order RFN20; family CAG-826; genus RUG13091. The sequence continues at coordinate 12,690 of JAEDDA010000006.1, forward strand.
GATACCATTCCAAATAGAGTAGACAACGATAACGAAGAACATACTCCATTTAGAGGCGGAAACACCCAACCAGTTGACTGGATTAATGTGGAACCATCCCAGCATCGTATTAAACAGACCGCCAGCTCCAGATGAGAACATAACGTTGAAAACCATACCTAACGCGATGGCGTTGGTAACATATGGTAAGAAGAAGACCGTTTGATAGAAACCTTGCAAAGGTTTAATGGAATGTAAACAAACAGCGATTAATAAGCCAACCAAGATTGTTAAAGGAACTTCAACAATAACGATTAGGCCTGTATTTCCCATAGCTTCCCAGAATAATTTGTCACCAAACACTTTCAAATAGTTTTCAAAACCAAATGATTGAATAACAGAGCTTCTGTTATTTTCAAGCGATGCGAAATAGTTAATTAAAGCGAGGGAGGAGTTAGATCCACCAACCCAATAAAAGTTGTTGATAAAAGAGATCATCAAAGAGTTCAAGATTGGGTAAATCATGAACACGATTAAGAAGATTAAAGCAGGAATTAAAGCAATCCAGCCTTTTAACCATTCTGGCATGATCCATTTATGTTGTTTGACATCTAAATAACCTTTATTGGTTACAGCATCAATATATGGTGTTTGTAAAGCAGCACCACCGTCGGCATTAACGATAACTTCTTCTGTCCTTTCTAATTTATTTGCCATAAAAATTAACCAAATAACCTAAGTTATTTAATCCTTTCTCCAGATTCTTCGAAGACATAGAAGCGTTTTGGATCAAAGTTTAATTCGTTTTGACCAACAACATCTTTCCAAGATTCACTTGGGATGATGATCTTCATACCGCTTTCTTGTCCTTTAACACGACCGATAACAGAAACGTCACGGCCAACATGTTGGACGAATTGAACGTCGATTGGTAATAAACCTTTCTTGTTATAAGTAAATGCTTCTGGTCTAATACCGATCTTCACTAGACGATCTTTCTTAACGACTTCTTCATCTTCGTGGACGATTTCAATTGCAGGATTTTCTAAAGCTTTGATTTCTTTCTTTTCTTTACCTTCTAACCATTCTGGATGTTTCTTGAGGTCAGAGAGGTATTCTTCTAAGGTTTGTCTTGTACCTTTAACGAATTGATATTCGTGATGAATGACACCGTGATATTCTTCTTTATATCTCTTGTCATTATCAAAGACTTTACCAGCAACATATAATTTGCCATCTTTGATTTCACCATCGAAGATGTTAATAGCTGGAGAGCCTAAGAATTTAGCAACGAATAAGTTAGCTGGTTCATCATAAACCTTTTGTGGTTCATCGATTTGATTGATAACACCAAAGTTCATAACGACGATAACGTCAGAGATTGACATTGCTTCTTCTTGGTCGTGTGTAACGAAAATTGTTGTAATACCAGTTTCTTTTTGAATACGTCTAATTTCTTCACGGGTTTGCAATCTTAAACGAGCATCCAAGTTGGATAATGGTTCGTCAAGTAATAAAACTCTAGGAGATTTTGCCAAAGCACGAGCGATAGCAACACGTTGTTGTTGACCACCGGATAATTCTTTTGGCTTTCTTTCGAGATAAGGTTCGATATCGACTAATCTGGCCATCTTATGGGCGATTTCGTCTTTTTCTTCCTTGGTTAAGCGTTTCTTTGTGAGTTTCGCGTAACGTTCTGGATCCTTTTCTTTAATTTCTGCTAATTCAGCAGTTGCTTTTTCTAAAGCTTCTTTCGCTTCAGCGACTTCTTTTACCGCTTCTTCGATTGCCGCTCTCTTTTCGTTAAGTTCTTCTTCAGCTGCTTGTGCTTTTTCTGCACCTGCTAAAGCTTTTTGAGCTTTCTTAACATTAGATTGTGCTTCCTTGATTCTTGTCTTATAGCTATCAAGAGGATGTGGGAAACGGACATTATCGAGAGGGAATGTGATGTTTTGTTTAACGGAGAAGTGTGGATATAACGCGTAGTTTTGGAAAACTAAACCGATACCACGATTCTCTGGTGGAACATTGGTAACATCTTCATCACCGAACCAAATATGTCCATCGGTTGGCTTGTGTAAACCAGCAATCATATAAAGGGTTGTAGATTTACCACAGCCAGAAGGACCAAGTAAACCGACCAATTTACCATCAGGCACGACAAAAGACATGTCGTTAACGGCGGTAGTCTTGGAACCTTTCTTACCAATAAAAGTTTTGGTAAGATGTTCAATTCTTACTTCCATTGAGGATACTCCTTTCTCATAGGTATGGAAATTTTATGCAGTTTTATCTTAACACATGTATATTTCTTTTTAAAGAAAGAACAATTCTATTGCACACGAATATGCGAAAAAGAAAAAGGTTAACCAGAATTTTGATTAACCTTCTTTTTTATCTTTATTGAAATCTGGATTCTGATAGAGGATGCTTTCCTGTCTTGGCGTTTCCACCTCTGCGAGAATTGGATTTACTCTATCAATCGCCTCTTGAATTTTCGCAGCTTCTTCAGCGTTTTCATAAATCTCACTATGGACTTTGTCCACCACTATAGTTCCTGCTAAATAGTCATGTATAGCTTTATGACCTTTAGTGAATATTGTTAGACCATAGCTCACTAATGCAATAAATGTAATGATACCTAATGATATTAGATTCACACCAATTACGAAATATAAAACCACTAAAATCGCAATAGATAATAAGAAACGAGGAATGAGTTGTAATTTGGAATGGCGATAACCAAGTTTATTCGCTAAGCCTAACTTGAAGAATAACTTACCGAGTGTTTCACCATTCTTCATACATAATGGAATAACTAAGAAGAAGATTGGAAGAGTGAATAATAAGCAAGCGATAATTGGATAATAATAACTATGGTTATACCATGTATCATACGCTTTAGCGACAAATGGACGTGCAGTTAAGTCTTCCACTACTATATGGTAATAGCATGTCTTATGTTCTGTATTTTCCGCATCTGGAATATAGAAATAAGCAGTTAATGTCTTATTTTGTTCTTCCGTAATTGTGGCGGAAGGATCGTTATTTAAGTATTTTGGCAAAGCCACTTCATCATATAAAGGATTGTTATCTGCATCTAATTTATATGTGAATAAAGTTGGAGCAACATTAAGCACTAATGGATTTAATGTTTTTAAATCTTCGGTATATAACTTACGATCATCTTTTTGCCCAAGGACATGAACATTAAACCAATAGATATCTTGACCATTATAATTAACGCGATATTGTTCAGGACAATCATTGACTAAATAGTCAGTGTAATAGGCTTGGAATAAGTCTTGATATCCCTTATAACTTTCGAATGTTTTTTCGTGATATTCGTCTTTTCCATCGGTTTTTTCAAATAACCCACTTTCTATGTTATAAGCAAAGAATTGGTCTTTAGCTTGTTTAACATATGGTGAATTAACACAAATGACTTTTTGTGTAAAAATTAATAGTCCAAAAAATAGCAATGAAGCAATCGCTAAATCCACGATAAAAGCCACGAAGCGAGGGAATAATTTAGCTTCTTGAATATGACTAAGATTGTCACTACTTTGACGCTTAATATCAGCGGTATTGGTGTTTTCCATATTTATTATTATATTATCATTATTATATTTATTAAATAAATAACTATTTAAAAGCAAAAGAAAAACCCATCCATAAGGACGGGTTCTTTTGTATAGTTTTAACTTAATTATTTAATAATTTCGCTAACTGTACCAGCACCAACTGTTCTGCCACCTTCACGGATGGAGAATTTGGTACCTTTTTCCATAGCGATTGGGTGAATTAATTCAACTGTTAATTCAACGTTATCGCCAGGCATAACCATGTCGACACCTGCAGGAAGTGTGATAACACCGGTAACGTCTGTTGTACGGAAGTAGAATTGTGGACGGTAGTTTGTTAAGAACGCTGTGTGACGGCCACCTTCTTCTTTGGTTAAGACGTAAACTTGACCTGTGAATTTGCTGTGTGGTGTAACGGAACCTGGTTTTGCTAAGACTTGACCACGTTGGACTTGGTCACGGTTGATACCTCTTAATAAGACACCAACGTTGTCACCTGCTTCGGCATAGTCTAAGATCTTACGGAAGGATTCGAGACCTGTAATGACGGATTTTTGGGTTGGTTTGATACCGACGATTTCGACTTCGTCGCCAAGTTTTGCTTGACCACGTTCGACACGGCCTGTAACAACTGTACCACGACCAGAAATTGTCATAACGTCTTCGATCGCGAGTAAGAATGGTTTGTCGTTTTCACGAGCTGGAGCTGGGATGTAAGAATCGCAAGCATCCATTAATTCCATGATGTGAGCTTCTTCTGCTGGATCGCCATCTAAGGCTTTACGAGCGGAACCACGGATCACTGGAATTTCATCGCCTGGGAAGCCATAGCTATTTAATAAGTCACGGACATCCATTTCGACTAAGTCTAATAATTCTGGATCATCGACTAAGTCAGTCTTGTTAATGAAGACAACGATGTATGGGACACCAACTTGACGAGCAAGTAAGATGTGTTCACGTGTTTGTGGCATAACGCCGTCTGTACCTGCAACAACAAGGATTGCACCATCCATTTGTGCAGCACCTGTAATCATGTTCTTGACATAGTCAGCGTGCCCTGGGCAGTCAACGTGAGCATAGTGTCTTGTTTCGGTTTGATATTCGATGTGAGCTGTGTTAATTGTAATACCACGAGCTTTTTCTTCTGGAGCGGAGTCGATTTGTGCATAATCGGTTTTGACAGCACCGCCCTTTTTAGCTAAGACAGAAGTGATAGCAGCAGTTAATGTTGTTTTACCATGGTCAACGTGGCCAATTGTACCAATATTAACGTGTTGTTTGGTTCTGTCAAAATGTTGTTTTGCCATAAAATTGAAATCTCCCTTCTCTTTCGTATATGCAATTTTGCAACGAAATCATAATATAGCAATAATTTTTAAATAGCAATACCAATAAAATTGGCATTAACTATATTAGCGAGCGGACATGCCACTCTTTTTGATAATTTCTTCCTGAATGTATTTTGGACATTCACCATAGTGGTCGAATTGCATGACGTAGTTACCACGACCTTGTGTCATACTACGTAAGTCGGTAACATAACCGAACATTTCACATAATGGAACTTCTGCTTCGATTGTTTTGGCGTTGTTTCTTTGGGATTCGCCTGTAATGTTACCTCTTCTACGAGAGATATCACCTAAGACGTCACCATAGTATTGTTCAGGAATTGTAACTTCAATCTTCATGATTGGTTCAAGAATGACTGGGTTACATTTCTTTGCGGCTTCTTTAAGAGCTAAGGAAGCAGCGATCTTGTAGGCGGCTTCACTACTATCGACATCGTGGGAACTACCATCGAAGAGTGTGGCTTTGATATCCATGACATCGAAACCGGCAACCATACCTCTCTTTAAGGCATCCACTAAACCATCTTGTGTTGGTTTAATGTATTCTCTTGGAACGGTACCACCGACAACGGCATCAACGAATTCAAATCCTTTGCCTGGGTTAGGTTCAAACTTGATCCAGACGTGACCATATTGACCACGACCACCAGATTGTTTGATGTATTTACCTTCACATTCACCAGCGGTTTTGATGGTTTCCTTATATTCGACTTGAGGAGCACCGACGTTAACTTGAACACCGAATTCTCTTCTCATACGGTCGACAATGATGTCTAAGTGTAATTCACCGACACCAGCGATTAAGGTTTGACCTGTTTCCGGATTGGTGTGGACCCTGAAGGTTGGGTCTTCTTCTGCTAATTTTTGTAAAGCAATAGCCATCTTTTCTTGGTCTGCTTTAGTTTTTGGTTCAACAGCTTCTTCGATAACTGGATCTGGGAATTCCATCTTTTCTAAGATGATTTCATTTTTCTCTTCGCAGAGTGTGTCACCAGTAATGGTGTTTTTAAGACCGATAACGGCACCGATATCACCTGCATGGAGTTCTTCAACTTCTTGACGGTGGTTAGAGTGCATTAACACGACACGGCCGATTCTTTCTTTCACACCTTTGGTGCTGTTGAGGACATAGCTACCAGCTTTTAAGACACCGCTGTAGACACGGACATAAGCTAAACGGCCGATGAATGGGTCTGTTGCAATCTTGAATGCTAAGGCAGCCAATGGAGCGTCATCTGTTGGTTGGCAAATAACTTCGTTGCCACGATCATCTTGACCTTTTGCAGGTGGGATGTCGAGTGGGCTTGGTAAGTAGTCGATAACGCCATCTAAGAGCATTTGAATGTTCTTATTTTTGTAAGCACTACCACAGAAGACTGGGTGGAATTCACCTGTTAAAACGGCTTTACGAATAACTTCTTTAGTCTTTTCAACAGATGGTTCTTCACCTTCTAAGACCATCATTAAGATTTCTTCATCGAAGTTAGATAATGCTTCGAATAATTTGCTTCTTAATTCTTGGACTTTGGCTTTATATTCTTCAGGGATGGCGATTTCTTGTGGTTCATCATGCACATCAGATGTGTAATGATAAGCTTTTTGTTCAATAATATCGATACATCCGCTTAAAGAACTTTCAATGCCGATTGGGTATTGGACAGCAGCGGCATTTGCACCTAATCTCTCATATAATGAGCGGACAGACATTTCGAAGTCTGCACCGATAGCGTCTAGTTTGTTAACGAAGACGATTCTAGGAACACCGTATTTGCTACCTTGTCTCCAAACGGTTTCTGTTTGTGGTTCAACACCACTTTTACCATCGAGAACGGTAATTGCACCATCTAAGACACGAAGTGAACGTTCAACTTCAACGGTGAAGTCGACGTGCCCTGGAGTGTCGATGATGTTAATTCTGTTACCTTTCCAGTGTGCTGTTGTGGCCGCGGAGGTAATTGTAATACCTCTTTCTTGTTCTTGGGCCATCCAGTCCATAGTCGCTGCACCTTCATGAGTTTCACCGATCTTATGGATTTTACCTGTAAAGTAAAGAATACGTTCTGTGGTTGTTGTTTTACCGGCATCGATGTGTGCCATGATACCGATATTACGGGTATGGGCTAAGTCAAATTCACGATTTGCCATATAATTTCCCTCCCCGATTACCAACGATAATGGGCGTAAGCTTTGTTAGCTTCTGCCATCTTATGAGTATCTTCTCTCTTCTTAACAGAAGCACCTGTGCCGTTAGCGGCATCGATGATTTCGTTGGCCAATCTTTCTTCCATGCTCTTTTCATTTCTTAAACGGGAATAGTTAACTAACCATCTAAGACCTAATGTGACCTTTCTATCTGGGGTAACTTCGGTTGGAACTTGGAAGTTGCTACCACCAACACGTCTCATTTTTAATTCGACAGTTGGCATAATGTTGTTAAGCGCGGTTGCAAAGACGTCCATTGCTGGTTGTCCTGTTTTCGCTTCGATTCTCTTGAAGGCGGAATAGAGAATGTTTTGAGCAGTTCCCTTTTTACCATCAAGCATAATTTTGTTAATTAAACGAGTGACTAACTTACTGTTATAAATTGGATCTGGTAAGACGTCACGTTTTACTGCATTTCCTTTACGCATAATGTTTTCCTCCTCTCAATTATTCGCTTCCTTTTGGCTTTTTAGTGCCATATAAGCTTCTGCCTTGACGGCGAGCTTCGATACCAGCGCAGTCTAAGGTACCACGAACGATGTGATATCTAACACCTGGTAAATCTTTAACACGTCCACCTCTAATCATAACTGTGGAGTGTTCTTGTAAGTTGTGACCTTCACCACCGATGTAGGCTGTGACTTCATATCCGTTGGATAATCTAACACGGGCGTATTTTCTTAACGCAGAGTTAGGTTTTTTAGGAGTCATTGTACCGACACGGGTGCAGACACCACGTTTTTGGCTAGCGGCTTGACCGATGTTTTTCTTCTTTAAAGAGTTCCATCTTGTGCCGAGAGCTGGAGCCTTGGATTTCCAAGTCTTGTTGTGGCGACCTTCACGAACTAATTGGTTAATGGTTGGCATATAATTGCTCCTTTCGATAACTAATTTATTTGGTGTGCTATCCACGGTACCTGGTGTATCACTATTTCCTCTTAAAAATAGACCCTAATGGGTACTGTGTATTTTACACACGCTTATATATATTAATTAAATAGGTATTATCGCGCAAGAAAAAAATGCGAAAAAATATAAAAATATTTTCAACGCATCCAGGTGTATCGTATGTTATTTTTCGTAAGAATATTCAATGACAGCTTTTTGAGTGGATAAACTAACAACCTTCATTTTAAAGGATGTTAGATCACCTTTAGAAAATTTGAAATCTGTGAACTTGGTTATACCAAAGTCATCACCAGTTCTAAACAATGTCTTGTTATTTGCGGGGATTCCCTCTTTAAAAGTATTAGCGCCACTACTCTCTAATAAGTGGACTAAAGTAGGCACTCTTCCTACATCAGAATCTTTAATTGTATTTGAATAGGCAAAATCAAGTCCGACAGTATCAGAACCAACCTTGCTTTCCCAATTTTCGTCATCAATTGTGCACACTAAATTACTGTTTAATCCTCTTTTGAAATAACCGAGTGTGGCGTTCACATGATATATTCTTAATCCATAATATTGTGGGTATTTATAGACACCTTCATTTCCATTCGCATCAACATAAGAATAAGCACCAGAGAACTTGTTTAAACCAGTTGGTGTGAAGAACTCAACAAGGAGATATTCACTAAATGGAGAACCATTATAATTTGGTCCAGGAACTAGTAAATATTCACCACTTGTGGTGAAAGGTTTTAAAGTAAGCCTTTCTTTTGTAGCGGTTTTAACCACCATTGGAGATGTCCATTTGAAGAGATATTTACTAAATGAGGAGTGGTCCCCAATGTTATAATCCATAACATCGAAACAACCAGTTGGTTGGAAATGATAGTCATTTTCTAAAGGTGAATTCTTTGTGTTGTAATAGTCAGTTAAACCTAGTAAATGACCTGTTTCATGAATGAGATAATTTGTATAAGAACGATTATCTTTTTGCAAAATCGCATCAATGCTTGTCCAAGAATAACCATTCACATAAGGCGCTTCATTATTCAATGAATTTTCACCTGGGAACGTATAATGAGTATATGCCCAGAACAAACGATCTTGGGTGCTATCTTCGTTATAAGGATGATCATAAATTGCGTAAACACCATCAATATTTCCATCATCATCCGTGTCATATTCACTAAGATTCATGCCTTGAGCTTTATAATAATCCACGGCTTGCGCCACCACCATCGATGACTTAGTCATATATGATGGAGACATAGATTGTAGTTCTTGAGAAGACATATTTAAATCAAACCAAGGAGCCACTTCTCCTGTGATTTTTAATTGGCCATAACTACTAGCGTTATAATAACCCGCTACTGAATAGTAGTTTGTGTGGTTATTCTCACCAAAAAAGGCATTTTGAAGGAATATTTCTTTTTGTGCTTTGTTTGATTTATCACTATCGGTAAATGAAATAGGAACTACAAGTAGTTTTCTATCTCCTTTTGTGGGAATACTTTCTCTTTTTTTGCCACTTTTATAGACACTTAGCATATCTTCCAAGGAATTAATTGTTCCATTTTTATAAGTCACAGGTGTTGTTTCTTTTTCACAGTAATAATTTAGGTTAGGATCATTTACATCTCTCATCAATTCTTGTTTTAGAACAAAAGAAGAGTATGGTTTGAACTCTAGTTTAATACCTCCGGAACAACCAGTTAATAAAATTGGAAGTAGCAATAAAGAAATGTATTTCTTATTCATATTGTATATTCTATAAACTACCTAAATAAATGTAAAGAAAGGCATCTCTTTCGAGACGCCTTAGTATACAATATATCGCTTATGTATTAACGAGAGATTGTGATTGTTGCGGAGTTATTTCCGTCGATTTTGTCGACATGGATTTTGAAACCAAAGTCTCTGTCTTTTTCACCGGAAATACCGTTCATTTTGAATTCTTCCCAAACGCCATCCATACCGAATGAATCACCTTCGAAGTATAGGCAATTTGTGTCTGCTTTACTACCATGAGTTTTAATGGTTTTACCATCAGAAGGTAAAACTTCAGCGATTTTATATTTTGGATAGCAGCTTCTTGTTGCGGTGTTATCAGCAGCAACACCGACATAAGCTTGTTCGAGAGATGTCTTAACGCTTGGTGTATAACCAGCAAAGCGGAAACCAGCTTGTTCACCACCACCAGAATATTGGAAGACACCTAAACGTGAGTCAATGTGCATAATTCTAATACCTGCTTTATTATAATAAAGTGGGTAATGACCTAAGTATGGTTGTTCACCATCAGCTTTAGCAACACCTTCTGGAGTTAAGAACTCAATCATTAAATATTGATCCATATATGTATTATTCCAACCATTTGGAGCAGGAATAATAATTGTGTCACCAGTTTTTGTGGTACTGTTCATTGTTAAGGTAATTTTACCTTTGGTACCAGCGATTCTTCTTGGATTGATCCAACCATAACACATCTTAGAGTATGCATTGTGGTCACCAACATTATAGTCCATCATATCAAGACCGCCCAATCCGCCGTAATCGTTTTCGTTATAGTCGGTAATGTAGTAGTCAGGTAATGATAAACAGTGGCCGTATTCATGAGTCATTGTGTGAGCATCTGGATGAATTGGATTACCATCTTCATCAACACCTGCTTTAATTTCATCAGAGGTGTATTGTGATGGTTGACCTGGTTTTGGGTTCCATCTTTCATATAAGAAACGATAACTTGCCCAGAAGAATGTGTTCATACCTTCTCTGTTTCCGGATGGGGTATATTTACCAAATGCACCACTGACATGTGTGCAGAATGCCCACCATAATGAACCTGTGGTATCAATTGGTGCAGTGTAAATCATGATGAGTGTATCAACGAAACCATCTTGGTTAGCGTCATAATCCGCTAAGTTGATTTCATCATTGTGTTCGCGGTAGTAGTTTTGAATTTCTACTGCAAGAGTGGAAGCATAACCTGTATCGGTTTTACCATCTTTATCATCGTCTGGTAAAGATTTGTAGGAAATGCCTGTATGCCACCATGGAGCAACAGAACCAGAAATTTTACAAGTTCCGAAACTGGATTGTTTGTAGTATTCGGCTAATGAATACCATTCCATTTCATCTGGTCCACCAAACATAACTTTGCGGAGTTCTTCACGAGCGCCGTCTTCGGTATCGTTATACCAAGAATATGGGGCATCTGTAAAATCGACAGGGACAACTAATGCTTTAACGTCTTGAATAACATAGGTTGATTGAGATTTAGTAATGCCATCTTCTTCGACTGTTCTATCAAGTCTTGTGAATTGTTCACCTGGATAGCCAGTACCTAAGACACGAACATCACGGTAGTTGCTTGTTAAGGTAAATGGATCAACTTGAATAGCTTCTAAGTTGTTACTTTTACAACCACTGACTGTGAGGGTGAGCGCTGTACAGAAGATTATGCTTTTTAGAATTGTCATTTTCTTCATATTTTCTTTTCCTTTCCTGTACCGTTTCGGTACAAACTTATATTGAATGTTTATGATTATAACAACATTTTCTTAAAAGCGGTAGAAATTGTTATTAAACAAAAGGTATATAATATTGGTATGGACAGGAAAAAGATATTTGAAGAAATTATAGGTGTCACCAAAGTAGTTGTTCCTGCAGTAGTTACTCAACAAGTCTATAGCAAGATGTTTAACCACCACTTTTTAACATTCAAACCTTTCTATTTTGAAATGGAAGATTTTCCTAATCTGACAAGAGTTAGATATCAATTCTATTCCTGCAATAAACATCGCTTAATTGGCTATATTTATAGCGATAATTCTACGCAAAAACGCGGTATTTTCGTATTTTCACATGGTTATGGCGGGGGTGGACACCATTGCTATTTGGACCTTATAAATGTCTTATGCAAACAAGGCTATTATGTCTTTGCCTATGACGCTACCGCTAACGATGAAAGCGAAGGAACAACTATCAAAGGATTTACACAAGGATTTTTAGATGCCGATAAGGCTATCTCTTTTGTGGAATCACTTAGTGAATATAAGAAATTGCCTTTATATTTAATGGGTCATTCTTGGGGTGCTTATAGTGCCTCCACCGCTTTAGAACTCCACAAAAGAGTCAGAGGACTCATCGCCTTTAGTGGTTTTAACTCCGCAACCACGATTTTTAAGGCCAATGGCGAGCGTTTCGCGGGAGAGAAAGCAAATGACTTCATGCAATATGTTGATACCTATGAGCACTTTCTTTTTGGCGAAATATGCGAATCTAATGCTTTGCATAGCTTTGCTAATTCTAAAGCGAAGATTGTTATTGTTCATTCTGAAGATGATCAAACCGTTCCTATTGAAGCGGGATACTCTTTATATAAGAAACAATTTGGTAAAGATAAACGCTTCAAGTTCATTAAATTATTAGAACATGGTCATGGCACGGTTTATTACACACTCGAAGGCAAACACTACTATGACAAGGTTCATAGAGAATATGATAAATTTGTTAGACAAAATAAACCTAACGAAGAAGCTAAAGTTAATTATCTAAGAGAACATATTGATAGAAGTAAATATAACAATATGGTCGATGAGAAATTAATTAAGAAATGTCTCGACTTTATAAGTAAATAAAAAGGCCCCAAAAATAGGGACCTTCTTTTTATGTTTTAGAAGAATTATTTCTTATTTTCTTCTTCCGCTTTACGAATCTTTTCGTGAATTTCGTTGATTACACGATCGTGTTCTTCGACATAGCGGTCAGAAACTTCTTTCATCTTCTTTTCCACTGTGAAGCCGTCAACAATCGCTTCTTCTTCAGCAGCGGATAATAATCCACGACCCGCTGGGATTAAGTGACCGGTAATGACGTTTTCTTTTAAGCCATGTAAGTTATCGCGTTTACATTTGATAACTGCATCGGTTAAGACACGTGTGGTTTCTTGGAAGGAAGCGGCGGATAAGAAACTATCAGTTTCAATAGCAGCTTTGGTAATACCAAGAATTAATGGTGAGAAGACGGCAGGTCTCTTACCTTCCGCTAAAACTTTAGCGTTCTTCGCGGTGAAGGTATTGATGTTAACGCGTGTACCAGAGAGCATATCAGTGTCACCAGCATCGACGACGAATACTCTTCTGAGCATTTGTCTAACGATAACTTCGATGTGTTTATCACTAATGCCGATGGATTGTGCGCTATAAACCTTTTGAACTTCTTTTAAGATGTAGTTTTCAACGGCTGTTTCATCAGCGTTTTCTAATAAGACTTTTGGTGAAATAGCACCTTCTGTGATCTTACCACCATTGATGACTTTATCACCTTTCTTGACTCTCAAGTGAGCGCCATAGTTGGTTTTATAAGTCTTTTCTTCAATGTTGTTCTTGACGGTAACTAAGTAGCAGCCACCTTCTTCTTTAATATTGGTAATTTCACCTGGGATTTCACTAATTAAAGCTTCACCTTTAGGTGTACGAGCTTCGAATAATTCTTGAACACGAGGTAAACCTTCAGTAATATCGCTACCAGCAACACCACCAGTATGGAATGTTCTCATGGTTAATTGTGTACCTGGTTCACCGATGGATTGAGCAGCCATAATACCAACTGCTTCACCGATTTGAACCTTACGGCCTGTCGCTAAGTTACGACCATAGCAGTGAGCACAGACACCATCTTTGGTTTCACAACCGAATAGGGATCTGATTTCCACTTCTTTGATACCAGCGTTAACAATCTTCTTAGCAGCGTCTTCGTTGATCATTGTGTTTTCAGGGACAATCACTTCACCAGTTTCTGGATTGACGATTTCTCTTAAGGAATAACGACCGACTAAACGATCTTCTAATTTGACGATAACTGCGTTCTTAGAAGTATCTCTAATTTCTTTAACGACAAAGCCATGGTCTGTACCACAGTCTTCTTCTCTAACGATAACATCTTGAGAGACGTCGACTAAACGTCTTGTTAAGTAACCAGAGTCAGCGGTCTTTAATGCTGTATCAGCACCACCCTTACGGGCACCGTGCGTGGCAATAAAGAACTCGGACACGGACATACCTTCACGGAAGCAACGTTTGACTGGCAATTCGATAGTTTCACCAGAGGTAGAACCCATCAAACCACGCATACCTGCTAATTGAAGGATGTTGGAAATGTTACCACGAGCGCCGGAGTCGGACATCATGAAGATGGAGTTGCTTCTATCTTTACCGAATTGTTCTTGTAAGATAGCTTGAACTTTGTTCTTCACACCATTCCAAACATCGACGACTTGAGCATGTCTTTCTTTGTTAGTCAATAAGCCCATTTCGTACATTTCTTTGAGTTCAGAGACTTTCTTGTCACCTTCTTCAAGGATTTGTTCTTTACCTTCAACCATGTGGATGTCGAATAAGGAAATGGATAAGCCAGCAATTGTGGAGAAGCGGAAACCTTGGTCTTTAATCTTGTCAAGAACCGCAGATGTCTTTGGATTGCCTTGACGATCATAACGTTGGAATACTTCATTAATAATCTTTCCTAAATCTTTCTTACCGAATGATTTTAAGATTGGGCGATTTGCGATTTCTTCACGGATATTGCTACCACGTGGGATGAAGAATTTCGCGATTTCTTCGTGTTTACCACTTAAGACTTTTTCGTTAACTTCGTTTAAGTATGGGAAGTCACTTGGCAAGATAAGGTTAAAGATAATCTTACCAACAGATGTTAATAAGTAACTCTTATTTTCTTCTTCTGTGAAGTCTTTCTTTAATAACGCACTACCTAAGATGGCAATACGGTTATGTAAGTGGATTTGTTTTGTTTGATAGGCTAGTAAGACATCATCAACACTGCGGAAAGCTTTACCTTCACTAGCAGCGTATAATTCATATCTTTCAGCTTCTTCATCATCACCATTAGCTTTTAATTCTTGAGCTTTTGCTAAGAATTCTTCTTTGGTGTTTTCGCTTGTTAAGTAGTAGTTACCAATAACCATGTCTTGGGATGGGGTAACGATTGGCTTACCATCTTTAGGACCAAGGATGTTGTTGCTCGCTAACATTAAGTTAAGAGCTTCTTCTTGTGCTGCTTTAGAAAGTGGCACGTGAACCGCCATTTGGTCGCCATCGAAGTCAGCGTTGAATCCGGTACACACTAATGGGTGTAAACGAATGGCACGACCATCAACTAAGATTGGTTGGAAGGCTTGAATACCAAGTCTATGAAGTGTTGGAGCACGGTTCAATAAGACTGGGTGTTTGGAGATGATTTCTTCAATGATGTCAAAGACAACATTGTCATATCTATCAATAATTTTATCCGCTTGTCTATGCGCATTGGCGATACCTCTCTTTAAGAGTTCGCATGCGATAAATGGACGGAGTAATTGAATAGCCATTTCTCTTGGAAGACCACATTGATACATCTTTAAGAATGGACCGACGGCAATAACGGAACGACCAGAGTAGTCGACACGTTTACCTAATAAGTTTTGTCTGAAACGACCTTGTTTACCTCTTAAGGCGTTGCTTAAGGACTTAAGGGCGCGGCCACCAGCACCTTGAACAGCTTTGTTTCTTCTACCGTTATCGATTAAAGCATCGACACATTCTTGAAGCATACGTTTTTCGTTCATCAAGATGGCTTGTGGGGAATTCATATCGATTAATTTCTTTAAACGGTTGTTACGAGAAATAACTCTACGATATAAATCATTTAAGTCTGAGGTGGCAAATCTACCACCATCAAGGGCTAACATAGGACGGAGATCTGGTGGGATGACTGGAAGGGCATCTAAAACCATCCATTCAGGTCTGTTATTGGAGCTTCTGAATGCTTCAATAACTTCTAATCTCTTTGTTAATTTTTGTCTGTTTGCGGAAGAAGCATCCTTAATGGATTTGCTAATTTCTTCTGCCTCAGCGTCTAAATCAACTTCTTTTAATAATTGTTGAATTGCACCAGCACCTTCAGAGAATTTCGCACCTGTATACTTTTCGACAAAGTTAGCGTTGGTTTGGAAGTCAAAGACTTCAGCGCGATTTTCTAATCTTTCGATTAAGCGATTGCACTTTTCCCAATCTTCGCTACCTTCGACTAAACCGAATTCGGCGGCGTTATCTTGAATATCACGTAATGCGGCGATGAAGATTTCACGGCCGTTACGTTCGTTGATGAATTCACGATAATAAAGTGTATGGCTGTTGCCTTTCTTAATACATAAGTGGGCAGCGTAATACACGACTTCTTCTAAGTCTTTTGGAGAAATAGAAAGGAGTAAACCGATTCTAGATGGAATACCTTTTAAGTACCAAATATGTGTACATGGAGCATGGAGCTCAATGTGACCCATTCTTTCACGACGAACATCTTTGGTGGTAATCTCGACACCACAGTGTTCACAAACGACACCGGCAAATCTAATTTTCTTATATCTACCACAGTGGCATTCGTAGTCCTTGCTAGGACCAAAGATTCTTTCGCAGTATAAACCATCTGGTTCTGGTTTTTGGCTTCTGTAGTTAATGGTTTCTGGTTTCAAGACTTCACCATGGGACCATTTACGAATAGTATCTGGGGAGGCTAGTCCGACTTGGATTGCCGCTAATTTTTTGACATCAAACATCGTTATTTACCTCCTTAATCTTCTTTTTCGCCATAGACATGGGCGCTATATCCACCATTTTCAGTATCAACGACTGATTCTGGTCCTGCTTCACCGGTAAGGTTACGGATAGAAGAGTTGATCTTTCTTTCTTCCTTAAGGGCTTCTTTAGCAAGAGCATCCATATCGATTTGGTTACCTTCGTTATCTAATAATGAGACATCGATAGCGAGGGATTGTAATTCTTTAACAAGAACACGGAATGCTTCTGGCATACCTGGTTTTGGTAATTCTTGTCCTTTGATGATGGCTTCGTATGTCTTTCTACGACCGACTCTATCATCTGATTTAACTGTGATGATTTCTTGTAAGACGTGAGCGGCGCCATAAGCTTCAAGAGCCCAGACTTCCATTTCACCGAATCTTTGACCACCGTTTTGTGCTTTACCACCTAAAGGTTGTTGTGTAACTAAGCTATATGGACCAGTTGCACGAGCATGTAACTTATCATCGACCATGTGGACGAGTTTAATCATATACATGACACCAACAGTGATTCTTTCATCGAATCTATCACCGGTTGTACCATCATAAAGAATGGTTTTACCATCTTTTGCCATCTTTGCTTTTTCCATCATATCGAAGATTTCTTCGTTTGTGATGCCATCAAAGACAGGTGTGGCAATTTTGTAACCTAATTTCTTTAAAGCCATACCTAAATGGACTTCAAGAATTTGACCAATGTTCATACGTGAAGGAACGCCTAATGGGTTCAACATGATATCCACTGGTGTGCCATCTGGTAAGAATGGCATATCGGCTTCTGGTAAAATACGGGAAATAACACCCTTATTACCGTGACGGCCAGACATCTTATCACCTTCAGAGATCTTTCTCTTTTGGACGATATAGACGTGAACAATTTCGTTAACTCCTGGTGGGAATCTATTATCTTTAGCTTTGCCTTCGTGTTTGAACACTTTGACATCTAAGACGATACCAGAGCCACCGTGAGGAACTCTTAAGGAAGCGTCTTTTCCTTCGTTTGTCTTTTCACCGAAGATGGCCATTAAGAGTTTTTCTTCTGGGCTTGGTTCGGTTTGACCACGTGGGGTCACTTTACCAACGAGGATGTCCCCTTCTTTAACTTCACTACCTGGAACGATAATACCGCGTTCATCGAGGAAGGCTTTCGCGGCTTCAGAAACTCCTGGAACGTCTCTAGTAATCTCTTCATCACCGAGTTTTGGAATGCTACGGCATTCTAATTCATATCTTTCGATATGGATAGATGTGTAGACATCATCTTTAACTAATCTTTCGGACATGATAACGGCGTCTTCATAGTTATAACCATTCCAGGTCATAAATGCGATTGTGACGTTTTGACCTAAAGCTAAGTCGCCGTTTTGCATTGCTGGACCATCAGCGATGATTTGTCCGCGTTTAATCTTGTCACCAATGTGCACGACACTGTGTTGATTGATACATGTACCTTGGTTACTTCTTTCAAATTTTTGTAAGTGGTAGACTCTTTCTTTACCTTCGGCTTCTAAGACCTTAATGGTTCTGCTATCACTATAAGTGACAACACCATCTTCCACTGCTACAACGGCTAAACCAGAGTCTTTTGCAACTTGATGTTCAAGACCGGTACCCACGAGAGGTGCTGTTGGTTTTAAAAGTGGTAAGGCTTGACGTTGCATGTTACTACCCATAAGGGCACGCATGGTATCGTCGTTTTCAAGGAATGGAATACTACCGGCAGCGATACTAACAATTTGTTTTGGACTAACGTCGACAAAGTCGACATCTTCTTTAGGAGCCATGATGTTTTCACCCTTATAACGGGCAACGACTTGGTCGTCTAAGATTTCTCCGTTAGGACCTAAGTTAATATTCGCTTCTGCGATACACTTATCCCATTCTTCATCAGCGGAAAGATAAACACAGTCTTTAGCATCGTTTAAGACACAACCGTCCTTAACTTTACGGTATGGTGTTTCGATGAAACCGTATTTATTAACTTTCGCATAAGAAGCGAGGTTGTTAATAAGACCGATGTTTTGACCTTCAGGTGTTTCAATAGGACAAATACGTCCATAGTGAGAAACGTGAACGTCACGAACCGCGGTAGAAGCTCTATCACGTGTTAAACCGCCTGGGCCTAACGCGGATAATCTTCTTTTATTAGTTAATTCCGCGAGAGGGTTAGTTTGATCCATGAATTGGGATAATTGTGAAGAAGCAAAGAATTCACGAATTGAAGCGTTCAATGGACGTGGATTGATTAATGCTTTTGGTTTCACATTACCTAAATCGGAAATGGACATCTTTTGTTGGACGGTTTTCACCATCTTGCCTAAACCGATACGGAATTGGTTTTGAATTAATTCACCAACACAGCGAATTCTTCTATTTCCTAAATGGTCAATATCATCTGTGGTCCCGAATCCATCGATGATGTTTAAGAAATATGAGAATGACGCGACAATGTCACTGATTGTGGCTGTTTGTGCGGTGCTATTTAAGTCTGTACCAATGATATGGCACACTTTTTTGTCTTTTTCATTGTTATATACTTTAACAATGTTGACTAAGTTGTGGGTGTCTAAACGATCATTAGAACCTAACTTGTGTAAGTGGGCTCCTTTTTCGAAGAAATCTTCGTTTCTTAAATCTTCGACATCCTTTTCAGTTAAGAGGTGGCCTTTTGGGAATCTGATTTCACCATCGACGGAGACTAAGTTTTCCGCGAGGATTCTACCCGCTAAACGACCATATACGCTTAACTTCTTAATATATTTATAACGGCCTGCGCGACCCAAATCGTTACGTTTGCTATCGAAGAATTTTTGCACCAAGTATGTGACGTTACCTTCTTCAGTAACAGGTTCGCCTGGTTTCATCTTTCTAAAGATTTCCGCTAACGCATTCTTTGAATCTTTGACCTTTAAAGTATCATCTTTTTCGAGTGTGATTTGTAATGCTTCGTTTTTACCGAATAATTGGAGAATATCTTTGTCACTTTCAAAGCCTAAGGCACGAAGTAATAAGCAGACGTTCATCTTTCTTTGGTGATCGATACGAACACTTAAGATATCCTTATTGTCACTTTCAAATTGTAACCATGTTCCTCTTCCAGGAATTAAGTCACAACCATATAAATACTTACCTGCTTTTTGTGTAGCAGAGAAGTAGGCGCCCGGAGAACGGACTAATTGAGAAATGATAACTTTTTCGACACCGTTGACGATGAATGTACCGCCAGATGTCATTAATGGGAACTCACCCATATAGACTTCTGATTCTTGGATTTCTCCTGTCTCTTTATGTGTTAAACGTAAAGTGACATAGATTGGGACTGAATAAGTTAAGTCTTGGGTTTTGCATTCTAAATAGGAATGTTCTGGTTCGCCAAAACGAGCAGAGACGTAGTCAATAGATAAAGTTTCCGTATAGTTAAGAATTGGGAAAGCTTCTCTAAAAACATCATCTAAGCCTTTGTTTTTGAACTCTTCAAATGATTTGGTTTGAATTTCCACTAAGTTAGGTAGTTCGAGATCGCCACTAACGTAGGAATAGTCATAACGACCATTGTTGAGTTGTTTCAAGTCTTTGATATTTCTAATCATTGAAATGGCTCCTTAAATCTAATATTTACTTGCTCACTTTTTTCGCTTGATATATGTAATAACCTTTGTCCTTCTTAAGAAGTTGTATATTGCCGAAGATGCTTTCAATATATTTGCTAGCACTTGGGGCACCTTGGTTTTTACGAATAACAATGAATAATGAGCCGCCATCAATTAAGTGTGTAAACGCTCCTTCATACATAGCGTAGGTAACAACCTTACCAGCGCGAATGGGAGGATTCACAACAATTGAATCATATTTTCCTTCAATACTTTCGTAGATGTCACTATGAAGGACGGTGACTCTCTGGCTTAATCCTAGTTTGAACGCGTTTTTCTCACATAATGCAAGAGCGCGCGTATTAATATCAGCGAGATCAACTCTCGCCGTCGGACTAGTTATAGCGATAGTTAAGCCGATAGGGCCATAACCACATCCTAAATCCAGTATCTTTCCCGACAATCGGAGGGGAACTAATACCTTTAAAAAGGCCAAACTCCCCTCATCGATTTTGTCTTTGGAAAATACTCCGTTATCACTTATTAAAGTAATGACACGACCATCTATAACGTATTCAATGTTTCTCTCCTTTGACGCTAGAGAGGGATCTAAATCGAAATAATGGGCCATATAGATATACTAATTTTGGGATAACGAGTTAATATTGTGCGGAAATTATTTAATTTCGCATTCTGCGCCAGCGGCTTCAAGAGCTTTCTTGTGTTCTTCAGCTTCGACTGGGGAGATGTGTTCTTTGACTGCAACTGGAGCTGCGTCAACTAACTTTTTGGCTTCCATTAAGCCTAAACCTGTGATGGCTTGGATAGCTTTAATAACTGGGACTTTGCTCATACCAGCGCTCTTTAAGAATAAAGAGACTTCTGTTGGGCCAGCGGCTGGTCCTTCTTCTTCTGCTGGTGCAGCAGCGGCAGCGACTGGAGCAGCGGCTGTAACGCCGAATTCTTCTTCGACTGCTTTGACTAATTCATTAAGTTCCATTACAGACATTTCTTTTAATGTCGCAACGATTTCTTCTTTTGTTAACTTTGCCATATTCATTTCCTCCTAATTGGCATTATTTTGCATCCGCCACAGCTTTAATTGTGCAAGCAAATTGGCGGATTGGTGCTTGTAAGCACGATAAGAACATTGATAAGAGACCTTCTCTTCCTGGGAGTTTTGCAACTTCCTTCATTTGATCAGCTGTGACATATTTGCCTTCGACAACGCCACCTTTGATCTTGAGGGTGCCTCCGAATCTTTTTGCGTATTTTGCGACGACTTTAGCACCATTACTAACTTCTTTAGAGAAGATGATGGCGTTAGGACCAGCGAGGATTTCATTCCAACTTTGGTAGCCTAATTCTTCGCCTGCTCTTTCCACTAAGGAATTCTTGTAGACACAGAGTTCTGCTTCTTCCTTGCGGAGGGCACGACGGAGTTCTTGAAGTTGAGCGACGGTTAAGCCACGGTATTCAGCCACAACGATTGTGGAAGAATTGTTAGCTTTTTCGACGATCTCTTTCACGACGCTTTGTTTCGCTTCTAAGACTGCTTTATTCATTATTCTTGACCTCCTTTTTCAATTTGTTTTTTGAGGCTCCAATATACTTGAGTTTTGAGAAATATGTTTCTACGCCTCGGTAACATGATTAAGGCACACTTCGCCCGTTACTGTCTTAGGTATATTGAAATCTTTGTTAATTAACGACCGTTAAATGTGAAATTGATGGCTGGACCCATGGTCGTATGGATGACAGCTGTTTTGATGTAATTACCTTTAACTGCGGCTGGTCTGGCTTTTAAGATAGCTTCGACTAAGGCGCTTAAGTTTTCGGCAATTTTCTTTTCATCGAATGAGACTTTAGCGATAGAGATATGCATATTTGCTTCTTTATCAGTTCTGTATTCGACTTTACCGGCTTTGATATCAGCGATTGCTTTCGCTAAATCCATGGTAACTGTGCCTGTCTTTGGGTTTGGCATTAAGCCTTTTGGACCTAAGATTCTAGCAACTTTACCGATAATACCCATCATGTTTGGTGTGGCAACGATAACATCGAAACCGAACCAGTTTTCATGTTGAATTTTATCAATCATTTCTTGTCCGCCATAGAAATCTGCGCCGGCGGCTTTAGCATCTTCAAGTTTGTCAGTAATGGCTAAGACTTTTTTGGTTTTGCCATTTCCGTGTGGAAGGACGAGAGTTCCTCTGACTTGTTGGTCTGCTTGTTTTGGATCGACATTGAGTTTGAAGGAGACATCAACTGTTGCGTCAAATTTAACTGTAGATGTTTCTTTTACTAATTTGGCAGCTTCTTCAATGGTGTAGAGCTTATTAGCATCAACTTTTTCTAAAGCGGCAGTATATTTCTTACCTTTTTTCATAATGATACTCCTTAGTCTTTAACCACGATGCCCATGTTATTGGCAGTGCCTTCGATGACTTTCATAGCAGCCTCAATGTCATTGCTGTTTAAGTCTGGTAATTTGTACTCCGCGATTTGGCGAAGTTGTTCACGGGTGATGCTTCCGATAACGGTCTTACGGCCTAAAGCATTACCTTTTTGTAATCCTGCTGCTTTTAAGATGAGACCTGCAGCTGGAGAGGTCTTGATGACGAAATCATAAGATTTGTCTTCAAAAGCTGTGATAAGAACTGGGACAATT
The DNA here is from genome assembly GCA_016298185.1 of Bacilli bacterium. Classification (GTDB taxonomy): domain Bacteria; phylum Bacillota_I; class Bacilli_A; order RFN20; family CAG-826; genus RUG13091. The sequence continues at coordinate 35,597 of JAEDDA010000006.1, forward strand.
TCACCACGTCTGTCAGCGGTCTTAGCGTTGAAATCTGTGCAGAATTTCGCCATGTTAACACCGGCAGAGGCAAGTTTTGGACCTGGTTTAGCTTCGCCACCAGGGAGTTCCATCTTCACGACTTTTGCGATTTTTTTACTCACGTGACTTTTCCTCCTTTTTGGTTTGAGTCAGTGTCGTGGTCTCGATTATGAGTGGAATCGCCACTCTTCCACGATACTTATATAGCGCGTGTTATCACTCTCTCGTATGTGAAACAACATGCTCGTATATCGTATCAAATGTGTATATGTGACCGCAAGTATTTTTTAAAGAATATTAATTAGTTAATGATTAACAGGTGAAATCTTGAACTTTCAAATTATTTATAATTTGGTAATTATTGCCTTTTTATATTTGCTCGTTGTATAATAAGGCGGAATATGGGAAATTTCACTGAAAAAATTACCAAAAAGAAATTCTGGCAATTGAACCCTTATGCTCTTGTCATTCTTTCGTTCTTGTTTGTTATCCTCTTAGGTTCCTTCCTGATCGTATTACCAATTTCTCAAACAAGTGGACATTGGGGAAACTACATGGATGCTTTATTTTCCGCCGTGTCAGCGACTTGTGTGACAGGCCTTTGTACTTACGCAAAAGGTATTGGTGAAGAGTTAACATTCTTCGGTCAACTCATCATGCTTCTTATGATTCAAGTTGGTGGTCTTGGCTTCGTTACTGTCTTAACCTTCTTTATTACATTATTCGCTAGTAAATTACAATTCAGAAATAGATACTTATTATCTCAAATGGTTGGATCCACAAACTTCGCTGATGTCGTTAAGTTTGTTCGTAAATTAATCCTTATTTCCGCAGTTGCAGAAGTTGTTGGTACGTTGCTTTTATTGCCTGTGTTTTTGACTGCATATAAAAGCAACCCACTACAAGGCATTTGGGTATCTTTATTCACATCTGTTTCCGCATTTAATAATGCTGGTTTTGATTTATTTGGTGCGGCATCAATTATTTATGAAAACGGCATGATTGGTACAGGTTCTGCTGCAATTAGTGTATCTGTTCCTCTATATATTTACATGTGCATCGTTATTATGCTTCTCATTGTTGTTGGTGGTATTTCCTTCTTGGTTATCATCGATATCTTTGGATTTAAAAAAATCAATCAATGGAGAGCGTTTACAAAGATTGTTTTAAGTACGACAGGCACTTTATTAGCTTTCGGTTTTGTGGCTTTCCTATTAACAGATGTCATTTTCACCAAGAATGGTATGGATGTCTTCCAAGCGTTGTTCCAAAGTGTCACATTAAGAACTGCTGGTTTCGCAACCTACAACCAAGATAACATTTCGTTGATTGGTAAGATTATTAGTTGTGGTCTTATGTTCATTGGTGGATCACCATTATCCACTGCTGGTGGTATCAAAACCACTACTATATTTATGGTTTTATTAGCGATGTATTCTTACTTTAGAGGAAAACATGTTATCGCATTCAAACGTACATATTCTTCCAACATGATTGTGAAGGCTATGTCATTGGTGTTCCTCGGTATTGGTATGATTATCACTGCATTAATTTTCATTGCCTATTTTGAAATGAACTTAGATGTCGCAGCGATTGGCTTAAAAACAGATAAAGAAGCTGCAATCTTCTTTGAAATATTCTCAGCCTTTGGCACCGTAGGTGTGTCTACAGGCTTGACACCACATATATCTATTGGTAGTAAAATTGTGTTATGCTTTTTAATGTTCTCTGGACGTTTAGGTCCAATGACCTTCTTACAAATTTTCCAAGCTAACATGGATAAAAAACAAACAATTCACTATGAATACGTTGAAGAGGACTTCCTCATCGGATAAGGAGTAAATATTATGGGCGCTACAAAATCATTTGCAGTTATTGGCTTAGGCCAATTCGGACTTGCATTAGTCGATGAATTAATCGAAAACGGCATGGACGTTATCGCTATCGACACAAGTGAAGAAGCTATCAGCAAAATTAGCAAAAAGCTTCCTACTGCTTTCGTCGCGGATAGCACTAACGAACAAGCTTTAAAAGAATTAGGAATTCAGGACGTTGACGCCGCAATTGTCGCTTATGGTGATAATAAGGAAGCCAGTATTCTTACCACCGTTATTTTGCGTGAATTTGGCATTGAACAAATTATTGTTCGCGTCGATGATGACTACTATGTGCCAATTATGAAAAAGTTAGGTGCCACAGATGTTATCACACCACAAAAAGCAGCGGGTCAAGCATTAGCGAATAGATTAGGTAATGAAGACTATAAGGATTTCTATAGATTAGACGCCAAATATTCCATTATCTCCATTATCATCAATCCTGGCTTTGTTCCTGTTACATTAAGAGAACTTAATTCCAAAGAAGTTTATGGTGTCTCTATTGTCTTAATTATTAGAAATAATAAGTCATTCGTCCCTGGTGGTAATGACTCACTCTTACCAGATGACACAATCTTTGTTGTTGGCACCACAAAAGAAATTAAAGCCTTCCGTGAAGAAGTTAACGGTAAGAAAAAGATAAAGAAATAAGTTTGTTATTTATAACAAAAGGCCACTCGACTTTGAGCGGCCTTTTTTATTCTTGTTAGATCTTTTCAATTTCAGAGAAATCAATTTCGACGTTTGTACTCTTACCGAAGAAGTAAGCTTCAACAATAACAGCACCAGTTTCACGATTGATGGAGAGAATATTACCTTCTGTTCCTTCAAATGGGCCGTGAATAACTTTGACAGCGTCGCCTTCTTTATAACGATCGTACATTGATTCGTCGACCATGCCCATTCTCTTTAAGACTGGTTCGATTTGTTCTCTTGGAATTGGGAATGGTTTTGTACCTTTACCTGAAGAACCGACAAAGCCTGTAACACCTGGAGTATTACGAACAACATACCAAGCATAGTCTGTCATGATCATTTCCACGAAGACATAACCTGGGTAGAGGTTTTTCATTCTTGTCTTTTCGGTTGGTAAACCGGTTTCTCTATCCATCACTGGAACTTCTTGTTCCGCGACAACGATACGGAAGATTAATTGTTGAAGACCCATTGTCTCAACACGCTTTCTTAAATAATCAGCAACCTTCTTTTCGTGTGTGGAATATGTATTGACAACGTACCAGGCTTTTTCACCTAATTGTTTGTTAGAACTACTTTGATCATTAATATCAGTAGTTGAATCAGTAAAACGATTAATTTCGTCACCCATAATTTTTCCTCCTATGCGCCTAAGCTCTTAAATGCGTCTTTAAGGATGGAGATAAGTCTCTCACCTGCGGCATCTTCCGCGAATAAAAGTAATCCTGCGACCGCAGCGATAACTATAACAACGATAATGGAAGGAATTAATACATCCCTCTTAGGCCAACGAACACGTTTGCCTTCTTTTACTACACCTTTGGCGTAACTTTTGACTCCCATAAGGCTCCTCCTTATTTGCTAATCTTGTGAAGCGTATGCTTATCACATTTTGGACAATACTTTTTGATGGCTAAGGTTTTGGTACGATCTTTTGTAATCGTAGTTTGGTAATTTCTTGAGAGGCACTCTTCGCAAATTAAAAGAACTTTTTCTCTCATCTATTTACCCTCCTCAGTATCTTAAGTTTTCCATAATAATTTATCACTACATTTTCTAGTTGTAAAGAGCGCGTATGCAAAAATAATAAATGCGCCCACGCTATTCGATAATTTGCTTGGTTTTTAGTAAATAGAACACAGTGATTGATGTCATACCAATAACCGCGATGATAAGAATTAAAGTAATCGCGCCTTTCTGATTCCATTCTTCTGTCTTTTTCGCTTGATTTGGAGCAGCAAAGTGACGATTAAGTTCTTTTATCGAATCTTTGATCGAAGAACCAGCAGCGTCTTCATATGCATCCACGACCGCTTTATCTTCAGCACTTAAATCAGCATATAGTTCACGGATATGATTGTATTGTTCTTTTGTCATATCGCAGATGTTTGTATCTTCGCTTGGTCTTACTTCTTTATTCCAGTAATTGATAAAACCTTCATCAATCGCATAGTAATAAACATTAACGAACTCATAAGAGATATTTAGAGCGCTATATTCTTCTTCTGAACCAGTGAAATACATTGTTGTTAAAGAATTAACTCCATTAAAGGCGTTCGCACCAACAGTTAAGACTGAATTAGTTAACGCTAATGATGTGAAGTTAGTTCCAGCAAATGCATTGTCAGCAATTTCGTCAATGACCATATCATCAAAATGATAGATACGGAGTTCATTTCCCAATTCAGAATCATCAATAGAATCTAATCTATAACAACCATTCTCTTTAAGAGTGGTATTTAAAGCATTCTTATATTCCTCTTTGGTTGTATTGTTTGCTAAACCAAAAAGCGAGGAAAGGAATAACAATGGCAACAACATTATTTTGACCATTGATTAAATCCTCCGTTACACATAATGACAATGACACAGACAATAATTAAAGTAATGAGAACACCGAAAACAATAACAAATCCCTTCCAAGGAAATGAGTAATGATCCTTTGGCTGTTCGCCTTCTGGGACTTCTTCTAATTCTGGATTTTTGTGTTCAATAAATTCTTTTTTCTCTTTTGTCATAATCTAGCCTCATTATAAAGATTGATCCACTTGTTTGTAAAAGCGGTTAGTAACTCTAAGTAATAAAATAAGTAACCAAGTGTTAAGTGGAATGTTAACAAACAAAACAATAACTTGGCATATTAAAATCATTGGGTAAGTCTTAAAACCAAAGGCCCAACCTTTCATCATTGTTCCAAATAAAAACATGATTAAAACTTCGATAACAAAACAGCTAAATGAAATGCAGATTGGAGATATTGGTAAAGAGTCTTTTTTGTACTTTTTAGAGAACAAGAAAGAGGAGATAAATAATCCCACAAAAAGGAATAATAAAATAGATGGAATAAGTATCTTTTGCCAAAGCGCTAATGTATATGTGCTGCCATATAATTGAAGGTTATCATTTAAGAATAGATAAGTTGTGGTTCCTGCGATTAATCCAGCAAAGGAAACACCTTCAATAATGAACATCACTTTTTCATTCTTGATGAGTTTAAAGAGCCAGAAAATGAAATAAGGAACTAAACCTAATAATGCGTAAATTGCAGTGATTTGCGGCAAATATCCCATCATTTTTGAATCTAATAAGAAATAACCTAAGATATCTGAAAGAGCGCCAATGCACATACCATAAATAGGTCCTAAAAATATCGATGAGAAAATAATAACAGCGGGTCCACCTAATGAAATTCTTAAGAAAGGAACAACAGGAATGTAGTTTATTGCTAAAACCTTTTGTAAGATTGTTACAACCGCAATAAAAATACCCGCAAAACAAATCTTTTGAACAGTAGTTAAGTTAGCTTTTAAAAAACCTTTTTCCATTACTTAATTTTCCCTTCTAAAAATAGTTTTTTAGCGTATGCTGCAAAGGCCAAAGAACCAGTGATTAATATGGCATCATCAGGGAATTCGGCAATCTTGTTTTTGATTAATTCTTCAGCACTTTCAACGAATGGATAATCAGCGGCAAATAAGAAATATTCCTCTTCCGTTCTTGCTCTTGGATTATTAAAAGTTGTGATTGTTAAATCATCTGTAATCGCACCCAAATAAGAAAGCATATTTCCTAAGTTTTTATCTCTAAAACAAGCGAAAATGACATGTATTGGTTTGCCCTTAGTGACAAGTCCTAAAGGTGATTCACAAAGTTTCTTCATGGCCTCAGGATTATGCGCACCATCGATAATAACAACCGGATTAATTTTAACGACATCCATGCGGCATTCCATATAAACTTCACCAATACCTTCTTTAGCTTTTTCAACATCAATAGGGAATTGTTCTTTTAATATAGAAACAGCTTCTAATGCCATACAAGCATCAGTAACGCTTGAGTCCGCACGTGATTTAATGTGTGTGTTATAAAACTCGTTATAATCAAATGTATATCCACTATCGGAATATTCTTTATTCACATAGTGAGATAAGTAGCAAATACGTGAATCATTATCTTTAGCGATCTTTGCGATAACGGTTAAAGCATCTTCAGTTAAAGTATCGCCAATTAGGATAGGAACTTCTTCTTTAATAATTCCACCTTTTTGTTCTGCGATTTCACTAATAGAACAGCCTAAATAATCAGTGTGCTCTAAAGATATAGTTGTGATGATGGATAAAACGGGAACGAATACATTAGTAGCATCTATTTCGCCGCCCATGCCACATTCAATAACAGCGATATCACACTTTTGTTCATCAAAATAGGTCAAAGCAATAAAGGTTTGAATTTCAAAAGCGGATAAGTCAAACTTATCAAATTGTTTCTTATAACGGGTACAAATCGCCATAAAATCATCATCTGATATATTTTTTCCATTAATGGAAATCATTTCATTTATAACAAATAAGAAAGGTGATTTATATAAGCCAACTTTATATCCGTTCTTCGCATAAATAGAAGCGATATAAGCGGATGTACTACCTTTACCATTTGTGCCCGCAATATGAATAGATGGGGTCTTATAAGAAAAATGAATGGACTCTAAAAAGGAATCGAGGTTTTCTCTTTGGTATCCGCCTAAACGATATCCGTCAAAGAATTCTTTATTCATTAATAGTCCCCTCCACTTCTTAAATTTCTTTCTAAATCGCGTTGTTTTATGGTTTCACGTTTATCGTAATTTTTCTTACCTTTTGCTAAAGCAATCTCTACTTTACATTTGCCTTTCTTAAAGTAAACTTTGGTAGGAACGATAGAATAGCCACTCTTTTGTGCTTTATCCATAAACCATTTGATTTCTTTTTTATGTAATAACAATTTACGATTTCTCAAAGGATCTTGGTTAAAGATGTTACCTTGTTCGTAAGGGTTGATATGCATGTTAATAATTTCGGCTTCGCCATTACGAATAATAACGTAAGCATCACCTATGCTACAGGAATGAACGCGTAAAGATTTTATTTCCGTTCCTTTAAGGACGATTCCACATTCTGTGAAATCAGAAAGGAAATAATTAAACTTAGCTTTCTTATTCGTAGAGATGATTTTGATACCAACATTCTTATCCATAGTATTTTTCATCCTTTAACGCAATGCGTTTAATATTCCAAATAGCTAATTCATTACAATCGTCTAATATCTCTTTTCCAACTTTAGTTGGGAAGAAATGGAAGACTATGTAATAGCCAATTAAACCTAAGAAAATACAAACAATAAAGATGTAATAACTCATATATCCCATTGTTTGTAAAACAAGTCCTGGAATTAATGTGCAAAGAATACCACCCAATAAAGCGTATCTATTAATAACAAAGCTTCCTTTAATTACGACATTAAACCATTCTTTAATGGAACCATTTTTGATGAGTGAATAAATCACTACTTCTAAAAGTAAAACTAAGACAAGTAGTCCTGGAATTAAATATGGGATGGTCACCGCCATTGAAGGTTCTCTCTTCATAAATAAATATAGGATCAGTAAGACTGTAGGAATTAAAAGTCCATTAAAGACACTATGTAAAATAAAGTGAAGTTTGTCTTCGCCTTTATAATATAAAGTCACAAGATATGGAATGAATAATAAAGCGATAGCTAAACCAATAACTATGTTGAGCATCAAATACTTAAATGCAGTATTTTCATAAACAATTGTGATTGTTAAAGACGCTAAAGCGGTCACTAAGAGGGAAGCAATGATAAGTCCTACTAATTGACCGAGTTTAACTGGATCCCAAGCCTTTAATGAGGCAGGGTGATTTTTAATCTCTTCAAGTTTCTCTGGTCTACAACTTAATTTGTATTCACTAATGACTGGCATCATGAATACCATCGTCATATAAATTTCTTTAACACCAGCATCGAAGAATGAACTGGATTCAGCGAAATTGAAGACTGCGCAACAAGCAACAACGAATGTATAGACAAATACAAAGTGGAAGCGCTTCTCTAAAAGTAATCGAATTGCACAGTAGACAAAATATCCAATGAGCACTGCGTGAACGATAAGTCCCACTAAGCCATAATCGAATAAAATTTCTAAATAACCATTGTGTGTTGTTTGAACACCACCCACTGTGTTGTTATACATAACACTTGTAATGGCGATTAATGATTTACGAGATAAGAGAAAACCATGTCCTAAAACAGCATGCAATGGAGAATCAAAACACAATGGAAGAACAGTTTCCCAAATCTTAGTTCTTCCAGAAATGGTAATAAAGTTTTTGGTCTTAAATATTTCACTAACATAATTATCTAAGCCCACAAAACCCTTCCATTCATGCTTGCTTCCATAATAGAAAGTAATTGCTATAGCCATGAGAAGAAATAATGAAATGAGCGCAAAAATGCAGTTTTTCCATTTTTTCTTCACGGCAAATCGAATTATTTCTTCAAGTAAATATACAGGAACTGCTACAGTGGAAATCAATGATGGAAGCACCGCTGCAGTAGAAATAAGAATCACATATAAAGCGACCATTAAGATGTACCAATGTAGTCTTGGTCTATAGTAGTTTGCGATAATGCAAGTGAGAATTCCAATAAATAAAATTCCGCCATAATAGTTCTTATTGCCGTAGAAGGAATCAATAGATAAACCATGGACATCGTCGCCTTTAAAGATAGCGGTATAGACATTCATTTCGGTGATTAATGAGAAGATTACACTGACTAGTGTTGCGCCAATTCCAACATAAGCTAAGAACATAATGATTCTGTTGCTTGGTCTATTGATATTCATCATGAATGTAAATGCATAAGCTACACCAAGGAACAAAACAATGATGATCGATGCTCTAACTTTTTCAAAAACTGAGAATGAAACAGTTACAGAATCAGACCCATCGGCGAATGGATAAGTCACACTACCTTGTAACCAAATACCTAACAATAGGCATAATCCAACAATAGCAATGCCTGGAAGCAAAACATAATCTAACTTCACTTTGTTTTCTTTATGGTTCACAAAATAATACATGATAAGGCATGCTAAGCATCCAACAGAAAGGACAATTAAAGTAGCCATATTAAAACCTTGTCTCATGTTGTTTGATAATAACGAGAGATTCTCAGTTAAAAAAGAAACAGCAATTAAGGCAATCCAGAACCAAATATTTGATAAAGTAAATTTTAATTTACCCATAAACTTTCACTATTATATAGGTGAAGAATTAATTAAACAAGAAAGAACCATGTTCTTGACTTGTTTGGCGCTAAATGATTAAAAGAGAAAGATATTTATATCTTTATATGGATATTTTAAGGAAAATAGAACATAATATTTTTATGAATAAATACCAAATTCTCAAAGATATCATTAACGAATCAAGTTCTATAGTCGTATTTACAGGCGCTGGCATATCCACACCTAGCGGTATTCCAGATTTCCGTAGTGCAGATGGAATATATAATCAAAAGGCAAAGGTAAATTATCGACCCGAGGAAATCATTTCTCACTCTTTCTTCGTGGAACATCCTGATATGTTTTTTGAATTCTACAAAGAGAAGATGTGTTATCCAAACGCTAAGCCAAATGCAGCGCATAAATATTTCGCTGATTTAGAGAAAAAAGGAAAGAATGTCACTGTTGTAACTCAGAACATTGATGGTTTGCATCAAGCTGCTGGTTCAAATAGGGTGTATGAACTACACGGTTCTATTCATAGAAACTACTGCGAAAGATGTGGAAGATTATTTGGACTTCAATATGTTCTTAACGCTGATGAAGTTCCAAAGTGCGATAAGTGTAAAGGAACGATTAAACCAGATGTCGTTTTATATGAAGAACCATTAGATGAGAACACAATTCAATTAGCTATCTCCGCGATTATGACTTGTGATACATTAATTATTGTAGGTACTTCATTAACCGTGTACCCCGCCGCAGGATTTATTAGATACTTCCGTGGTAAAAACCTTGTTGTTATAAACAAACAAGAAACAAATTATGACAATATGTGTGACCTTGTCTTCAATGAAGACATCATTAAAGTGATAGAAAACATTAAGTAATATGAAAAAAGTAATTATATTTGATTTAGATGGCACTCTTATAGACACGCTTTCGGATTTGCAAAAAGCCGTTAATTTTGCTTTATCTCATTTTGACTATCCATTAAGAAGTCTTGAACAAGTGAGAAAAGATATCGGTAACGGTGTTGCCAAACTAATGGAAAGATCTACACCTGATGGTTTGAATAATCCGAATTATCAAGAAGCTTTAAAAATATTCAAAGAATATTATAGTAAAAACTACAATGTATTCACTCATGCTTACGAAGGAATGCTTGATGTAGTTAAGGAATTAAAGAAAGATGGTTTCATTGTAACTGTCGCAACCAACAAAATCATTGATGTCGCAAAAGAATTATTAGAAATCCACTATCCTGGACAATTTGATTTTATTCAAGGTGATGCAGTTGGAGTTCATAAAAAACCACATCCAGATATGATTAATAATATTATTCGTCATTATAAAGCGTCAAAAGACGATGTCTTATATATTGGTGATACCAATGTTGATGAAGAAACTGCTCGTAATGGGGAGGTTGACTATGCTTTAGTGACATATGGGTATCGCACAATAGAAGAAATAAAAAATTCGTGTGTTACCACGAACCTCATTGATACTCCTAACGAACTATTAAAATATATCAGAAGAAATATTTAAGTTTATCAAAGATAAATTCTTCAATTTGATCGCGATCTTTACCGTATGTAATTGCAAATTCATCTAATAGATTGTTGCTAGCAAAAGATAACATATCAATATCTAAAGCGCCGTATTTAATAGAACCATCATTAGATGTCTTAAAGAAGAATAGTTGTTTGAACAAATAAGCTGCATCCTTAATATCTCCGGATAGAAGTCTTTTTTTAATCCCATCTCTTCTTTGCTTGGTATTCGGATTAAATTCTAATGGGATAGATTTAATGTAATTAACTAATTCATCAGCTTCTTTTTTATTCATCAAAAAACGAATAATTTGATCTGCGCGTTCAACTGGCACATAAATATTTTCGCCACTACCGCGAACAGTTTTAACGATGTAGTAGTCTTTATCTGCCATATTGGTACTGCCAACAACAACGGCTAGACCATCTCTACAATGTATGACTTGTTGTCCAATTTGATAATTATTCATACGCAAGTATTATCTCATTTTTTTGCCTATTTTGTAAGTCAAAATAGATATTTAGACTAGTTTTCAGATTTTTCTTCAATAGATTTCATAGCGAATTTTTCCTTAAGAAATCTTCTTGGAGAATAGGCAGATAAGAAATATTTGCCGAGTTTTTTGAATGTTTCTCGGGCTTTTATTCTCTGCTGAGGAGTGTATTCATCCCATTTCTTTTTTCCGTTAAGAATTAAACGTCCGCTCTTAAGCAAAAGGTCATAAACGTTCTTAGAATCACCCATCATTTCAAAGATAACATGTACAGCAATTCTCTTATCTTCATCATCGACTTCTTTAAGCCAACTCATTAAAGCTTCTTCATATTTTTTAGACATGAAACTTCGATCTTTTGCGTAAGCGAAATCGACATTTCTAAAATCAATCATCCATCTAAATGGATCGTGTCCGCCTAATAAGATACCAGTAGAATAAACAATCTTCGCATTCTCGACATTGTTATAGATAACACCAATCATATCGTTTGATGTTAAGAATTTGGCCACCATTGGTTTTAACAATTCGTAGTTTGGATGTTCTTTAATCGTGGCTTTAAAACCAGGGCCATCATATGAGTAACATTTGATTAATCTGGTATAAAGTTTTTTGTACATATTTAAACAAGCATAGATTGCGAGGTTGCCACCTTTACTATGCCCGCCAACATAAAAGTTGCCTTGAAATAATTTTGTTACCATCTTTATATATTTAACCGCATCTTCTTGACCAGGAATTGTATCACGATAAGCAATATATAAATCTTCTCTCCAACCCACCATCGTGATATCTGTTCCGCGGAAAGAAATAAAACCGATATTGTGTGGCAACAAAAAAGTGCAGGCATAAAATTGTTTGTTTTTTGAAGCATCAAAATCCGCTTTTGGGTAACCAACTTGAACATTTCTAAAACGCTTACAATTAACGCAAACTTTTAAAAGTTTTTCATTATTTTTTGCGTCAACACTTCCATAATAAAAATCTTCATTATCGATTTGAGGAGTTCCCTTAATTGTTTTGAGTTTTATAAAACCTGATTCAGGAGTTACGAGATGGTAATTAACATATGAAAGTTGAGACAAAATAAGGCCATCAATATCATTGAACGGCAATTCGCTAAATGATTTATTGCCAAATTGTTTAACGTAAGAGATTAGATTCATACAACTATTATCTTATAAATTTTTATAAAAAGATACGACAAAAAGAAGC
>JAEDDA010000054.1 GCA_016298185.1 Bacilli bacterium
AGGTTGATAGGTCAGAAGTGTAAGTGCTGTGAGGCATTCAGCTGACTGATACTAATAGAACGAGGACTTAATTTCTTAAGATTTTTACTAAGTAAAAAGATAAAAAATAAAATTTAAGTTTTAGATTAACAAGAAAGAGCACATGTGATAATATCTAGTTTTGAGAGAACAATTTACTCTCTAATTAAAAAAGTCTGGTGGCGATGGCGCGGTGGACACACCTGTTCCCATCTCGAACACAGAAGTTAAGCACCGTAGTGGCGAAGATATCCGCAAGGACAAAATAGCGAGCCGCCGGGCTTTTTTTATTCTAATAAAATCTATCTTAATAGATATAAAATATGAATATATATGAAAAATAGGAATCTCATCTTAGATATTGCTAAGTTTATTGCGATGGTATTTATCGTCATCGGTCATGTAGTACAAAGAAGTATGTCTGGTTATACATCTAACTGGGTTTCTTCTTTTATGCTTGTTATCGGAGTTCCTATTTATTTTTTAATATCAGGTATAGCAATTAACTATCGTAAACCATTGAGTCCTTTAGGATTTATATATGATGTCATTAAAAGAGCGATCATGTATATGTGGCCAGTGGTATTCTTTCTTCTTTTAAGAGTGGGATTTTATAAGCAGTGGCCAACGTTTGATAAAGCTTTTTCCATGTTTATCGCCTACCCTGGTTATGGACTTTGGGTATTATGGTTATTAGTCTGGTTTAACGCAGTTATTGACATCGCTTTATTAGTTTCGTTCTTCCTTCCAAAATATAAGAAACTCATTGTTTCAATTACTTTAATAATTGCTTATGTGATTTTTATCATCTTAAGAAATGTAAATACCATCCCAAATTATCATTTTATTGCCTATGATTATTTTGTAATTTATACACCGATATTCTTTGTGGGTTTATTAGTGGGAGATAAAGCATTTACCTATATTAATAAATGGGTTTCATTACTAGGAATCATCCTTGGTTTAGTGGGAATGATTCTAACCTCACGATTCTCCACACCTTTTTATAGTAGTGGTTATCATATTGAAAATAACTTATATATTTTCTACCCTGCATGTTTATGTGCATTTATGTTTTATTATGGCGTTTCCACACTGTTATCTAAAGTTAAAGTGGGTGAAGTAATTGGCTTTATGGGTCAGTTCACTTTAGAGTGTTATTTCTTACATCTAGTTTTATTAAAGAATTGGGGCTCAATCAATACTGGAAATAATGTGAGTACCGTATTTGCCGCAATTGCGATGGTTATATTATGTTTAGGAAATACTATCCTTGTTGTGGTTGCCACTTATTTTATACCATTTACTCATTTCTTATTATTTGGTAGACATTTCTCCTATTATTCTTTTGAAAATAAGATGTGGGAAAAATTAAAAGAAGTTAGTACAAAAGATTATTTCCATAATAGCACTAATAATATTAATAATATTACTCAATAATAAATTGACGATTTGCTATAATGATTAGACTAAAGGAGTTTTAACTATGAAAATAAATGTTATTAGATTAAGAAGTAAACTTCATGATCAAAATAAAGAAATGATCAAAGAGAACGATAGTTTCATCGATGAATTAAATAACGAATTAATGAACGATGACTTATTACTCGTGGAAAATGATAAAGATGCTGTATTTAGTATCGTCTTTGTGGAATCCGGTGGTTCAGAAGCAGAATTTGTGAAACGCTTTAATGAATTAGAAGATCCAATCATTTTATTATCTAATGGCAAGAATAACTCTTTACCAGCTTCTTTAGAAATTAAAACCTACATTAACCAACACGATAAAACCTCATTATTGCTCACAGGAGACGAAGAACAGATTGCGGAAGGTATTCGTAACGCCTCAAGTGTTTTCGGGGCGATAAAGGGCTTAAAAGGCACAAATCTCGGTGTTATCGGTAAACCAAGTGACTGGTTGATCGCTTCAAAAGTGGATTATGAGATGGTCAGAGAAAAATATGGCGTTAATCTCATCGATATTCCAATGCTTGAATTAGAAGTAGAAGTGAAAAAACAAATCATTGGAGACGTTCCACATTTAGAACAATTTAAAAAGAAATATAAAAACAAAGAGACTCTTGAAGGCGCTTTATATTTTTATTCCGCACTTAAAAGAGTGATTGAAAGATATAACCTATCTGGTTTTACTTTAAGATGTTTTGATTTATTAGGCTCTTATAAGAATACCGCTTGCCTAGCCTTTGGAATTTTAAATGAAGAAGGCATTACCGCAGCGTGTGAAGGTGATGTACCAAGTTTATTAACGATGCATTTTGTGAAAGTTTTAACTGGTATGCCCGCTTTCCAATCTAATCCTAGCTATATCAATTTTAAGGAAAATACCATCCTATTTGCGCACTGCACATTGCCATTAAATATGGCCTCTTCTTATAGTTTAACCAGCCACTTCGAAAGCGGTTTAGGTATCGGCATTAAAGGTGAAATGCCACTAGGTAAAATCAGTGTTTTGAAATTAGCACCATCACTTAAAAGTGATGAATCAGTGGCTTTTAACGGCACAATTAAGAAAAATTTATCTCTTAAAAATTACTGTCGAACACAAATAGAAGTGGAACCAGATGAGAATGGAATTTTCTCCATTTTCAAAGATAATTTTGGTAACCACTTAATCATTACTTATGCAGACTGCGTTGGTTCTTTCTTGACCTTAATCAATTTATTTGATTCTCGTTATGATAATTTGCATAAGGAAGATAAGAAAAAAGATAAATAATATTGTTATTTATTTGAATAAATGTATAATAACTCTCCGTTGGTGAATTATGTTCGTTACAAAACCTAAACTTGTCTACAACATATTAATAAACATACCTGTGTGTATCATTCTTACACTCACTGCGCAGTTTATGAACAATAACGGATTCTATGTTAGAGCCGCTGATTTTTTCATCAACTTTGCAATCTCTTTCCCAATTGCGATGTTCATTGGTTTAGTTGTTCCTCTTGTTTGGTTAGGTAGATGGTTCACTCATTTATTCGGTGTGAAAAATGACACTTATACACATAACCCAGCTTATCGTTTATTAGCGACATTCTTCTCATCCTTTGTCTATTCTTGCTTATTATCCCCATTATCTTACTTAATCAATAGATTAATCTATGATCCAAGTTATCCAATTGGTCAATATGCATTAGATTGCTTAAAGACCATCCCAGTAATGGTGGGTGTTGGCTTTGTCGCTTCATTATTATTTGATATTCCCGCTTATAAAGCCGCACATAAGATTGATCCAGAATTTTAACAGGCA
>JAEDDA010000024.1 GCA_016298185.1 Bacilli bacterium
TATTTAAGAATTACTTTATAAGCTTCTACCAGTTTGTCTAATGACATTGATGCATTTGCGGAACTGCTACTCGGTAAACTAATTGCTTCAATGCCAGTTTGAAGCAAGAGATATTTGTCGTATAGTTCTTTAGCTTTCTTGCCAGTTGTGTAAATCCTTTTGATATTTGGATATTCAGTTAATATTTCTTTA
Organism: Bacilli bacterium; assembly: GCA_016298185.1. GTDB lineage: Bacteria > Bacillota_I > Bacilli_A > RFN20 > CAG-826 > RUG13091. Next base: position 193 of record JAEDDA010000024.1, read on the forward strand.
AGATTAATAGGTTCAACATTTTCAATTGTCGCATCACTACTACCATAAATATCACAAGCAAAGACGACATCATAAAGCGCGATTTTGTTTTTAATAAGAAACGCTTTTCTCTCTTCTATTGTTTTGGGTTCTTCTTGATTAAAAACCAAACTTAAAATTTGGAAGAATCTATTCTGTGGATGAGCATAGAAAAACCCATCTTTACGAGATGCCACGCTTGGCAAAGATCCAAGAATCAATGTATAGGAGTCTTTATTTATAAAAGGTGGAATACTCTTATGATCCACTCTTTGTTTTGTTTTATTTATTGTCATAATCTAATTATATTCTCAATTTTGGAAAATTATATTATTATATAAGCATGAAAATGAAGAACACTATGAAAAAGGCATCAATTATTACCTTGTTGGCTATGCCACTTCTTCTTTCTTCATGCAATATTAAAATATTTAGAGTTAGTGAACCAAGATTTGCAAGAGCAGGAAACGAAATTGCTTTTTCAGATTTTTATTCACAACTCGAAGAATTAAGAACAAAAAATGATTTATTTTTAGATGCCAATATCGGAGATAAAGTTTTAAGTATCAAAAATTTTGAAAATGAAACCGATACCACAGAAAGAGAATCATCTGAAATTAGAAAAAACATTGTTAGCGTAAAAGCAGATGGCACAGCTAAATACGATTGCGACAATCTTACTCTTCAAGTTAAAGGTAATACCTTTACTGCAACTGAAACCAAGAATGAAACTGATGATAATAATTCCTATACCGATGAAGAAACAGAAAAATTAACTTTTGTTACTACATATGGTGAAGATATAGTTTGCGCAACCGCAAATATTTATGCCTACACCGCAACTATTAATAAAGTCTTTGCGGAAGGTGAAGATAAAAAACAATATGTTGAATCACAATATAAATTAGCTGCTGCATTAGGAGCACTTTTACCATTCTACGCTAAACTCCCTCCAGAAAATTCTGATGAATCCGTTTTAGCGGATTATCAATTCTATAGAAATGGAAAATACTTTACATATGTCTTTGAAAAGACTGAAACGACACATTTAGATGATGGAGAATTAGGCATTTACGCTGATGGGGAAATTAAAACATATTTCAAAGCGCAAGTAGAAATTACTAATAATAAAATTGCCACTAAAACATATTTGAAAACCAATAGACAAGTCTCTTTTATTTTTGATTATGAAAATAATAGAGAAGGCGATGTTAACAAGTTAATTAATGAACAATCCATGGAAATAAGTTCCGTTTCAAAAGCTGTGAAAATCAAGCCAATTGATTTAAGCAAGTTCGATGTAATAGCGTAGGAGGAAAGATGATGAAGAAAATTAGATTTATCCACGCACTATTATTCGTCGCCTTATTAACGGGTTGCGACACATATAAAATCAATGTCGAAGCACCTACTTTTTCTAACAAAGGTAAGAACATCGATCAAGAAACATTTAAGACAGAAATTATCGCTTCATATAACGCGAATGAATATTTTAAAACTGAATTAGACCTCTCTTCGAGAGAATTACAGTTCAAAGAAACAACAGTCGAAAAACAAAATAGAGCGAGAAATAAAAAAGTTTATTACACTGACGAACATACATATTTAACCCAAGGTTATTTAAAATATGATTCAAAGAATATCTTGTTAGACCAAGAAATATATCTTAAAGAAACAAGAGTGACCGAAGGTGACGATATCGATTCCAAAGTAAATGGTAAAAACCACTACAAAAGATTCTTAGAAGTTGGAACAGGTGATTATGAGAACCAAGTCATTTCTTTAGACAAGATGACTAAAGAATTAACTGTTTACGCAAATACCACTAGTGTGGAAGAAGCAAAATCTAGTTTAGACTCCATTGTTGCGAATCAATTCATGGCATTGTTCAATAGTTCAAAAATAATGCACTTTGCGGAAGCAACTGATGCTCACTTATATAAGTTTTATAAAAATGGCAATATGTTCACTGTCATCTATAAGGAATCTTATGAAACAACAGAATCCGCGACTATCGGTGGCGAAACAGTGGCTGTAAAGAAATACTATGTGATTCGTGAAACTAAATCACAAGTTGATTTATCAGAAGGAAACGAAGCTATTAGAATTAGCGATAAAACTGATACAGCGTGTGAAGTTCTCGTTGATCATTCAGGCTATAGAAAAGGTGAAATCGTTGATGTGGAAACCACAAGATACGCAGTGTGTTCTTCCGTGAATAAAGATGTCACACTAAATAGAATTGACGATTATTCATCATATTTTTGGAAAAATTAACAATAACCAGGCTTGCCTGGTTTTCTTTTTGTATAAAAGGTGTTTTAATACTAATAACGGGGGGCATATTATGAAAAAACAAACAGTAACTCGTATAACTAGTTTCAGCACTCTTTTAGGTGTGTGTTTAGCAACTGGTGTTGTTGCTTTCATGGATGCTAATAAAAATATTAAATCCGTTGAAGCATACTCTTCATCTACTTTGCCCACCACGATTAATTTGAATGCGAACTCGGAAGAAGAAATTAGAAACTATTATTCCGCTTTAGATTCGCTTTCTGAAGAGGAGAGAAAAGGTACTAATCTATTAAAAAACTTAAAGCCAATTCTTAAGAAAGAACAAAAGTATTATCCCTACGATAATGATAGCAGTAGTAAAAGAATTTGGAAGATGTATGAAATTACCGATAGAGATTGGGCAAAATCTCCAGCATCGGAAATACCAGGTTATAACGCCACAACAAACACAATTACAAATTATTCCTATGGTTCTAGTGCAAGTAACCCAGGGATGAACCCATTTATACATGCTCTATATGTCGATCGTTCGGTAGAAAACCATATGCATGCTTGGAAAACCGAGGAAGATTTAGATTCTCATGGCGGAAACAAAAAATGGGGTATTGATAGAGAACATATTTGGCCGAAATCTCATGGTTTTGAAGATGAAGCTCAAGGTGGCGCTAGAGGCGACCCAATGCACTTATGGCCAGGTGATTCTGATGTAAATAGTTCGTTACACAGTAATAGATTTTATGGATTTGTGAATGTAACAAGTACCACCAAAGCAGGAAAATGGGAATATGCCAGAAATAACTATCAAGGCATTTCCTTAACATTAGGTACAACTATTAGTTCAAGTGAAGTATTTGAACCACAAGATTCAGATAAGGGTGATATAGCTCGCGCTTGTTTCTATATGGTTGCTAGATACAACTATTTATCCGGTGAAGATTCTGATGGCATTAATTCGAATAATCCAAATCTTGCTTTTATTCAAGATAACACCAGTCCATCGACAGGCTATATGTCATCAACTAATGTTACAGGTAATATGGGTATCCTAACCGATTTACTCGAATGGCATCATTTAGATCCTGTTGATGAATTCGAAATAAAGAGAAACGATATTTTATATCGTAACTTTACAAACAATAGAAATCCATTTATTGATTTCCCAGATTGGGTTGATTACATTTGGGGAACCACTACATATGATGGAAGAAGTTACCAATCTTACGATAGCACTCCAACAGGAGCGGCTGATAGAAATATCGACTCCTTACATGTTTTTGCTTCAGATGATAAAGAAGTCAGTAAGATTGAAATTACAAAAATGCCAGACAAGACAAAATATAAAGTTGGCGAAGCATTTGATAAGACAGGTATGGTTGTTACCGCAACATTTGTGGATAACACTACCGCTGATATAACAGCAAAATGTTCCTTCTCAGTAGATATGACTTCTGCTGGTGAAAAAGAAGTAACTGTTACATATAAAAACAAAACCGTTAAGTTTAATATTAAAGTCAACGAACTTCCTTGGTATCAAAGAACAATCCCAGGAACACAAGTTCCGATCATCGCAGTCATTATCGCAGTGCCAGTAATAATCGTTATTATTATTTTGATTTCTGTTGGTATCCTTAAAGTTAACAAGAAGGGAAAACTAAAAGTTAATAAGTCAGGCGTAAAGAAGATTGTGAAAGGTAGCTCTTCAAAGAAGAAAACTAAAAAATAATTAAGTTTTACTAAGTACATATTGTTTCAAAAATATTATTCGAGTTTATCAAATTGATATATTGTTAACCGAAGAGTGGAAATATATGGGCTTTTCTTTTTTCACGTATATGTGAAATAATAAATTTACACAAACTAATTAATTCGAGGTAATTAGATATGCAACGTAAAACAATAATTCGCAGTGCTGTAACTGGATTAGCTACATCTTTTATGGTTATTGGTGGACTTATCGCTTTCCAAGGAAGCGTAAACTCTACCAAACAAGCCGAAGCGGCGGTTGGAAATTATACAACCGACATAAATTCATACTACAACAACATCACTGCAACTAGTGGAAATTCATTACTTGGCGCTTTGCATGATTTACAATGCAAGACCCATCAAACTTTTACCATTTATGATGATTTTGGCAAAAATGAATATCAAAAGGTATTAGATGCTGATCCAAATAATGCAGGAAAAGTTATTGATTTCTACTCACAAGTAAGTTGGCCAGGAACCTGGGATCCAACTTCTGGTTCCACTACCGGCGGATACAATCGTGAACACGTATGGTGTCAATCTAAATCCGGTGGTTTATGGAATTCAACAACAGGAAACACAAAAGGCGGTGGCAGTGACGCTCACCACGTTAGGCCTCTTGAATATAGAGAAAACTCTACAAGAAATAATAATCCTTTTGGTGTTGTAACAAACAAGAATTCTTCCACAATTAAATATGCAAAATTAGGTACTAATCAAACATATGCACAAGGTGGATGGCTAGAAAATGGCATTTGGGAACCAATTGATGCATCAAAAGGTGATGTCGCTAGAATTTTGATGTATGTTTTCACCCACTACAACACATATTCAAATGTTTATGGTACAACCGATGGTTCTGGATTTGTTTCAACGTATGATTCTGGGTATTATGGAACATTAAATATTACTGATATTGTCTCAACAGCATCGAATACTGCTGCTGCATCCTGGGCATTATTATTACAATGGAACGATTTAGATCCTGTTAACTCTTTAGAAACAACAAGAAATGAAGTTGCAGCGAAATATCAAGGTAATCGTAATCCATTTATTGACTATCCAGATTTAGCCGATTGTATTTGGGGAACTGAGACATGGGACTGGACAAGTAGATCTGTTTCTACAGGACCACGCATTTCTTTAAATAAAACATCTACTACTATTGCCGTCAACGACACTGTTAACTTATCAGCTACAGCAAGCGGCGGAACAGGAAGTGTATCATGGACAAGTAGTAATACTACTGTTGCAACAGTAAGTGCAAGTACAGGTTCTTCTATCACAGTTACTGGTAAAAAAGCAGGTTCTGCTACTATTACTGCTTCATATAATGGTGTAACTGCCAAATGTGCAGTTACAGTTAGCAATTCAGCACCATTAGTTACATCAGTTAGTGTCAGTCCTGCTTCGGTAGAATTGGATTTAGCTGGAACTAAAACCGCTACATTAACAGCAACAGTTAACGGCACAAATAGTCCATCTCAAAATGTTACATGGTCAAGTGACAATTCAAGTGTCGCATATGTTGATTCAAATGGTATCGTTACCGCAAAATCAAAAGGAACTGCTACTATTACCGCAACTTCAGTTGAAGATGACAGACAGTCAGGAACATGTTCTGTCACAGTTGTTAAAACTGGAGAAATCAATTTATCAGAAACAACATACGAATTAGTGAATAGTATGAATGAATTTGATAGTTCGAGAAAAATGGCGATTGTTGCTTCTGGTTATAACTATGCAATATCAACAACACAAAATACTAATAACCGTGCAAGAGTAGCAATTGTTAAAGATACAAATGCAAACACAATTTCAGTAGTTTCAGGTTTAGCCACTTTCAATATTCAAGAAGGTTCCGTAAGTGGTACATATGCATTCCATGATGAAGCGAATAGCGGATACTTATATGCTGCTTCTTCATCAAGTAACTATTTAAAGACTCAAGGAAACATTGATGCTAACGCCTCATTCTCAATCACAATTGACGCCGGTATCGCCACGATTAAAGCTCAAGGTGACAAAACAAGAAACTGGATTAGACACAATAATGCAAACGGTTTATTCAGTTGCTATGGATCTGGACAAACAGACGTTTCTCTCTATCAACAAAAAGAAATCCAAAGCGGTGACGTTTCTGTGTCAGGTGTTTCTTTAAATAATAGTGCGTTAACATTGGAAAAAGGCGCTTCCGCTTCATTAGTCGCAACAGTTTCACCAAGTGAAGCAACTAACAAAAATGTCACTTGGGTATCAAGCGTTCCGTCAGTTGCAACTGTCGATGAAAAGGGTGTTGTCGCAGCTGTTTCAGTTGGAACAACAGAAATTACGGTTGAAACCGAAGACGGCGGATTCATTGACACATGTATTGTTACAGTTATTTCTCAATCAAGTGGCAGCGAATATTACGAGGCACAATCAAGTGTTTCCACAATAACAACTGGTCAATATGTTATTTGTGCAAAAAACGGTTCTTCATATTACCCAATGGGTTCTACCATCGGCAGCAATAATAAAATTGTTTCTTCAACGCCAATTAATGTTTCAAACGGCAAGATTTCAAACTCCGCTGCTAGTAATTATGTTGTGACATTAACAGTTACTGGTTCAACAGTTACTATTAAATTCTCAAATGAAAAATATTTAGCTTGGACATCTAGTACAAACATTAGTTCCAATACAAATAGTTATGATTGGACATTAGGCGTTGGAACAAATGGTTCATTCCGTTTAGTTGCTGCCTCCACAGCTAGTCAAAGTACAGTTAGATGCCTCGCTTATAGAGCAGGTGAATATAATTACTTCGGTGCTTTCTCAGTTTCTACGCCATCAGAAGGTTCAACAGAATACTTTGATATTGAATTGTTCAAATACACACAAGGTGGTTCTGTATATTCATTAGATAACTTTGTAGAAGAGTTCTTAACTCATATCACGTGTGATTCTACAGGCGCAACATCCCCAACATTTGCAAGCGGTTATTCCTGGTCAGCATTAAAGACAAAATATAACTCTTTAACAATCGCCGAGCAAAATGAATTAAAAACTTATGTTGCTGACGCAAACGGAAATGATGAAGCAAAATGCGTTGCAAGATACGATTACATCGTTGGCAAATATGGCACAACAAATTATGAAAACTTCATGAATCGTACAATTGTTAGTCATTCCAACAATCTTGGAAACCAAATTATTTCTCATAATGCTATGTTGTTTCTTGTTGTCGCGGCAACATTAGGAACATTCACATTTGCCGCGTGGTTCATTCATAAGAAAAAACAATACGATTTATAATCGAAATTAAAAAGGCTCGGATTGATTCCGAGTCTTTTCATAGCTTTTTTATTTATATTAATCCGCTAAAGAACCCATTGGATCCCAAGGCTTTAATTCGATTGGTTTTGCGTTATAGGCTTTGAGTTCTTCTTCAGATAAATACTTCTTATCCACTACTGCTTGATATGTGAATCTATCAAACCATGAAGCGGACATACGGTAATATCCTGCTACTGCTCTATCTGTACCCCATGAGTTTTCAATTTTCCACTTTGTGGCTTTGCCATTCTTTAAAGCAACACCGGTGATACACATCGCGTGATTCATCGCACTAGCTCTATAATCTAAGGATTCACCTTTATCCATTTTGAAGGCTAAACCAGTCGCAGATTCATAATCAAACATTCTGTCATCCCAGATTCCGCCTTCTCTATCTCCATAGAAGCCAACATCACTACCAAACCAGACGATTTGGCCGTCTTTAAGTTGTTTGATGACTAATTCCTTTAATCTATCCATTTCGACATTTAAATGGGTCACTATCTTACCATTAACAACATTCCCTAAGTATTTAACTGTGTAGGACTTATTAAATGGTTTATCTTTTGTTGGTGCATTAATGATACTAACAAAGTCATTTAATCTATCACCAATATATTTTTCTTTGAAAGATAAAGGATTCAAACCATTTACAATATGGTATTTACCTTCAGCATCAGTGTATTCAAAATTGAATTTTTCTGGTGGTAATCCATAAGCGGAAACGAGTAAGAAATAGATTTTCTTTAAAACTGTTCTCTTGAGTTTTCTAACCGCTTCAATACCTTTAGTTTCATATAAAGATTTCGCGTCACTTGCGAACTTTCTTAAAGAAAAATTAATTAATGAATTTGTATCTCTTGTCGCACTTGAAGTATTGGTTTCTGGATAAACGTGTTTTGGACATAAACCATATTTGTTAACAATGTTAACGAACATATCCCATTGTCCACCATCGGAGATGCCATTACTGACGATGAATGATAATGTTCTATCATCATAGTCTTTATCGATTAATTCGATAATGGCTTCCATTGTGTAATTGGTTTTTTCCAAACGATCATAGAACGCGATATAGCTTTGTGATAATTCAAATTCTTTGAGGTTGAGTTTCTTAGCGATGATTTCTCTAAGAACGTTTGTCGCAGCGAAAATCCAGCATCTACCACTAGCCTTTTGGTTAGCAGCGCTTAATGTTTTGATTTCGATATCAAAATTAAAGTTTATATCTTTGACTTCGTCTTGTGACGCGACTACTTGGGATAAAGGAGTTGCGCTTAAGGCGTGTCTTAATACAGCATTTTTGCTGTCTTTTTTATATTCATCTAAGTCTTTCTTGAGGGTTTCTAATTTAATTTCTTCCATAAAAAGTAAACTTCCTTTCGTTAAATATCATTACACAAATAAAAATATTTGTTTATCAATATGATAAGAAAAACGCACCACGTGGGTGCACTTTTCACTAGTTGTTATTTATTAGATAGCTCTTTTCTTTTTAAGTGTTATTAAGATAATTGCACCAGCAACAACCCCGGACACAATTGATAATGCTATCACTAAGGCTTTGTCGCCAAATAGTGATTTATAAACCAAGTTAGAAATAGCATTTGATGCATTAGCACTACTTCTTCCGATGAAGTTATTGAACTCGGAGTATTTCCTACATAAGAAGTCGTATCTCGCCATCGCTTGTTCAACGATAGTACCGTTTTCATCAGCGGCTGCATAGAGTAATGTTGATTTATGATTGTCTGCAACAGCGCTATAAAGTGAAGCGAGTTCTGACCAACTTCTAGTTAATGTAGGAGCGGATTCACCGTTGTTATTACAAGTAATACTACTCAAGAAATCGGTTGCGAATTCTTCAGATGTATAAATATCAGTAGTCTTTGTCACTTCTTTATAGAAATTAATTGGACAGTTGCTATTTGGACCGGTGAAACCTTTAAATTCATGGGTAGTATTGTATAAAGCATATTGTATATATACATTTTCTGGACTATACATATCAAATCCAGTGTTGGAACCGTTGCCCAAGATAGACCATGTGTTGTTTGCGGTACTCGCTGTACCATTCGCATAAATATTGGTATAGCTTCCGTTCTTTTTGCCATATAGGTAATCGCCATTGTTAGAGAATGTGAATGCAGTACTTGTTCCGCCGACAGTCCATAAAGGTGTGTCATTTGGTACATTAAGAATTCGATTACTAACAGTTGCCTCTGTGGCTGCTAAATAATATGTACTTATTGTTGTTTTGGTTAAAACATACGTTGTAGTTGAATTCCAGTCTGGTTGAGCAGCAATAATTACTTTATCGCCCACTCTCACACCATCGGTGACTAACTCATATTGAGTTATAGTTTGTTCACCCGAACCACCAGTAACTGTAACTGTACATTCACCATATACACCGTTATGTGCGGTCGCTCTAATTGTGGCTGTACCCGCAACATGAGCAGTGACGACATTACCATTAACGGAAACTACGCTAGAATTACTAGAAGACCAGGTAAGAGACATATTAGTAGCATTACTTGGTTCAACAGTAGCGCTTAGTGTATTAGACTGACCGGCTTCAAGTGTAACGGCTGTTGGTAATACTTCAACGCTTGTAACTGGAATATCATGTGATGCATCAAATGTATTAATGTTGTCACTTGTTGGATTAGCATTACCTGTTGGTGTACTGCTATAAGAGATAACACTTCTTTGGCTGCTATCCATTGTGGAAGAACCCCAAATGTATTCAGCCCATTCTGGGAAGTCAACAAATGGGTTTCTATTATTTGTATAGTTCTTAAATAATAAATTATTTCTATGAATCTCCCATTCATCTGGTGGGTCTAATCTATTCCACGCAAGTAAGTCACGGAGAACTCCCATATAACCTTGCATAGAAGTTGTTGAATCATATTTAGATGAACCATTAGGATCGCTTGTTCCATCATAAAGAGTAAGCCATGGATTATTTGCATCAATGCCATCGCTATCGCTACCAGATAAATAGTTATATCTAGCAGCCATATAGAAACAAATTCTTGCGATATCACCTTTGTCACTATCTTGTGGTTCAAACACTGTACCGGAACCAAATGTTGCGGATGTTCCTTTTAAATTTCCACTTAAATATGAATTGGTGTTTCCGGCGTCGGTATAACTTTTGTTTTTATTAACAAAGCCAAAGAATAAATTACTATGGAAGTCCAAGCCATTAACATAACCATTCCCTGCCAATAAATGCATTGGGTCACCACGTGCACCTCCGGTTGTAGTATCGGTTGCTGAACCTTTTGAACCCATACCATGCGATTTTGCCCAAACATGTTCACGGTTAATACCCCAACCAACTTGACTATGATCACCATAGGCTCTAACTTGATTATCGACATCTCTATTTACATAAAGAGCATGTAAATATGGATTATTTTTGCCAGAACCATATTGATAATTAGTAATTATGTTTGTGGAACCATTATAAGAACCATAAGTTGTAGAAGATGCAGGAGATTTGCTCCAGTCTCTATCAGCAATTTCATAAATATTCCAAATATCACTACCGTAATTGTAATCATAGGAATAATATTTTTGACCATTCTTAAGAATTGGTTTCAAATTTTTTAATAAATTTGTTCCCTTAAGTTCCGTAGAACTCAAACCATTTAAAGAACTGTAGTAGTTTCTAATTTCACTGCTAGTCGAATCGTTTAAATCAATTGTGGTAGGTAAACTTTCAGCCACATTATAAGCTTCCGCATCTTTCATAACCTCATTTGCGGACTTAGCAATAATTGCGCCAGATGTACCTAATAGGCCCAAAATTGAAACGATAATTAATTGTTTTTTCATACCTACGTGAATATTTTATACACATGTTATAGGAAATCAAAAACAAAGTTTTTAAAAAATATAAAATGTATCGATGAACAAAAGAAAAACGGACTTTTCAGCCCGTTATCTTTGTTCTTGAAATATAAATTATTCAGCTTTTTCTTCTTTAACTTCTTCAACTGGTTCAAGTTCAGCGTCAACGACGATCTTTTGTTCTTCAATTGATTCTTCTTTTGCTTCTTCCACTTCAAGTTGTGCTAAACGTTGTGCACGTCTGACATTCTTTTCATAATCTCTATCAACTTTGTTAGAGAAGAGAATGAGAACGACAACTGCGCTAACTGCGGCAATAGCGAAGATGATTAAGCCCCAACCGAGCATATCTAATTTGAATAATTCTAAGATTTTAGCATTAGCTTTAACTAAGGCTGGATCTTCGGATTGAATTGGAAGATATGAAGCCACTAAACCTAAAACGATATAGGTTAAACCCCAAATACCCACGAGACCGACTAAAATGTACCATACTAGCTCGAATGGATGTAAGGGCAATTTCTTTTGATTTTTCTTTACGCTTGGATATTTAATCTTTTTCATGAGTATACCTCTTCAAGCTTATGCTTGTTTATTTTCTGCTTCTTTCTTTTGGGAAATTTCGATCATTTCTTTGAATAATTTTTCGTAGATTTCTTTCCAGATTGGTTCGAGTTTTGCGACATTATCGCTTAAGCGACGGTTAATATCATTGAAGATATCTTGGAAAGATTTATTGTTTCTTCTATCTCTACGACCTTCTGTCATTTCGATAACTTTGTTAACATCATCTAATAAGTCTAATGTTTCGTTATCTGTGCAGTGGGCGTGAGCACGGGAGAATCTAATTAAACCAGCCATCTTGGCGATTTCGTTTTGAACGATGAAATTAGATTGTGGAGTAGGTTTTCCTTTGGATTCCGCCATAACCTTTTGGAATTCAGCGAATGATTTTTCAAATTCTCTCATAATTAGCATCGCAAAAATGGATCTTGTTAATCTTTCGTCTGTAGCGACTAATTTTTCCATATCTTCGTTTGCGTTGTTTTGTTGTCTGGCATAATTAATATAACCAAAGAGAATATCTCTAATGGATTCTTGAATGCCAACGATTTCATCAAAAACTTTGATGTGTTGGGTGTGGTCCACACGAATTTTACCATCTTCAGTAACTTTGATGACTGTGTTGTCTTCGCTATAGAAATCTTTGATAACTTCTTCTAAACGAGATTTGATTTTTTCACCTTGTTCTTTATTGTTTTCGAAGAAATTGCCTAATGCACTTGTTGGTGCGATACCACTTGTGAGGACATTCTTTCTTGAATCAAAAATGGCTTTGGTGTGTTCTCTATCGATTGTGTATTCGACGGTGTCTCTTAAGTTTAAGAGATAGTGATAAATATTAAAGATGTATTGATTCATTTGGTCTAACATAATTATTTTTCTCCTTTCAATACAAGCTTGTCTAATTTATAGACACGTGAGACTGTATATTTCGCATATTTCTTCACGCTCGGATAGGCATGCGACATACAATAACTGTGTTCATGGAACTTTTGAAACATAGCGATGTCATTTCCACTATCGCCAATAACATATACGTCATCCGCAGATATTTTTGTGACATTGCAGTAATGTTCTAATCCTTCACCTTTATTACATCCTTTTGGTGTTAATTCATTAACAATTAAACTCCAAGAAGATTCAATTTCTGGGAAGTTATCACGAAGTTCTTTGTTGATCTCTTTACTAAGAGTACCTTTCTTTTTTCCAAGACCGAAGAAGGTCATGACCTTATAAACTTTACCATTTTTCATTAAATCGATAAATAGTTCATTAGAAGTTTCACAAGGCTCTCTATATTTGAATTGTCCCCAGTACCACATATGGTAGAAGATTTGGAAGAATAATTTCGCACGTTTTGTGTTATACACAACACATGGATGTCCTTCCGCGCTTAAAAGATAACCAAGTGGTTTATATTTTTCATCAATTTGTTGGAAAACTTTTTCAAGTTCGCTATTTGACATCCATAAATGACGCACGAGTTCACCTTCGTGTACAGTTTGTGCGCTGGTGCACGCCATTACATCGAATGGACGTTCAATCTCTTTTTTTAAGCGTTCAACAAATTCCAAACTTCTCGATGTGATAAGAACTAACTTATTTCCCGCATCAATCCAACGACGTAAAAAACGAACATTTCTTTTAGAAATACACCTTCCTACTTGTTTAGGATAAAATAGCGTTCCGTCTAAATCACATGCGAGTAATTTGCTCATGCTATGTATTATACACACATACGGGCGCATTTTACAAAAGAAAAAAGCGAGCTCAATAGAACTCGCTCATATTAGTTAAAGTAAAACTTTATTTAATTGGGTTTTCCGCTTGGATGACGCCATAGCCACCATCACGTCTATTATAGACGACGGAGATTCTATCATCTTCTCTATCTAAGTAGAGGAAGAAGTCATGGCCTAATGCTTGCATACGGATAACGGCTTCTTCGATATCCATAGCTTGTAAGTAATAAGATTTTGCTCTAACGATGACATCTTTTTCATCTGGTTCTTTTTCATCTTCGAGTTGTTCAAAGTTGATGGATTCTGCTAGAGACATTTTGTTGTTGCTGCGGTCCATACGAGTTTTAATCTTTCTCATTTGACCTTCGAGTTTATCGACAGCAAGATCTAACGCGGCATATAAATCAGGATCAACTACTTCTGCACGAACTGGCATTTGTGGTAAGAAGATTGTAATTTCGATCTTTTGATCTTGATTATGCGCGCTACAAACAACGCGGCAGTCTACTTCATCATTGATGAGGAAGTATTTGTCCATCTTCTTTAGCTTCTTTTCGATGGCAGCCGAAATCCCTTCGGTAATCTTGATGTTTTTTCCGGTAATTTGGTACTTCATATGTTATCCTCCCTTCCCAAACTCAGAGAGCTATATCATCACCTATATTATAAAACGGCTTAGTTCAAGATTTCACTATTTCAATTAAATATTTTGAA
>JAEDDA010000025.1 GCA_016298185.1 Bacilli bacterium
ATTTTTTCTTTGATATTGATATAGCCCTAATCTATACTATTGATATATTGATTTTGAAACAAAATCTAGAGGTGCAATATGACCGTTCTTGTATGCGTGGGTTCCTCCTGCCACTTAAAAGGGAGCTATGAAATTATTGAATTATTCAAAGATAGATTAGAAAAAGAAAACCTTAATGATAAAGTTACACTTAAAGGTACTTTCTGCTTAGGTAAATGCGGTATCGCTGGTGTCTCTATTCAAGTGGATGATGAGATCATCACTGGCGTAACCCCTAAGAACTTTAATGATGTTTTCGAGAAATATATTCTCTCACGTATATAGGGGTAATTATGGAATTCTGTTTACAAAGTAAGGCAACTAACTGCAAGAACTGTTATAAATGTATTCGCCATTGTCCCATCAAATCAATTTCTTTTGCCTCTAATAAAGCTCAGATTATACAAGATAGCTGCATCTTATGTGGACGTTGTTATTTAATGTGTCCTCAAGAAGTGAAAGTTATTCGTAATGATGTTGAGGTGGTTAAAAGATTCTTTAAAGAAAATAAAAAAGTCTATGTCTCTTTAGCGCCTAGTTTTATAAGTTATTTCTCTTATACATCAATGGATGAAATAGTTAATGCTTTAAAGAAGTTAGGCTTTTATGAAGTAGAAGAAACCGCGATAGGCGCGACAATTGTCAAAAAAGCTTATGATGAGATGCTTAAAGAAGAAGATAGAGACGTCGTTATTTCTTCTTGTTGTCATTCCATCAATTTATTAATTCAAAAACATTATCCAGACGCTAGAAAGTATTTGGCTAATATTCTTTCTCCTATGCTTGCGCATGGTAAAGATATTAAGACTCGTGATCCAGAAGCTAAAGTAGTCTTTGTTGGTCCATGTATCGCCAAAAAGAATGAAGCAGATTTAAATCCTTATATCGTTGATGTAGCATTGACATTTAAAGAACTAGAACAATGGTTTAAGGATGAAGGCATATCTTTAAAAGAAGTGAAATACGACTGGAAAAAGGAAAAGAGTAAAGCTCGTTTATTCCCGACCACCGGTGGTATCCTCCGCACTATGGAGTGCTCTAATAAGGATTATCAATATTTAGCGGTTGATGGAGTGGAGAACTCTCGCCGCGTCATCGAAGATATCTTAGCGGGTAAGATTCATAAATGTTTTATTGAGATGTCTAGCTGCGAAGGTAGCTGTATCAATGGACCAGTTACCAACAAAGAAAAGAGTGTTATCGCTAGTTATTTAGATATCAATAAGGCCGCTGGTGAACAAGACTTTGTTGAAGGAGAGATTGGATATAAAGATATCAACAAGAATTATTATTCTATCGGTGTGAAAGAAGCCACACCAAGTGAAGAAGAAATCGAAGCTAAACTCATTGAAATGGGTAAGACGGAGAAAACCAAGATTCTTAACTGTGGATCATGTGGATATAACACTTGCCGAGAAAAAGCTATTGCGATTATCCAAGGTAAAGCGGATTTAGAAATGTGTCTCCCTTATCTTATGGAAAAAGCGGAATCTTTCTCTGATAATATCGTTAGCAATTCTCCTAACGGTATCTTAGTGCTTGATCAATCACTTAATATTCAAACTTTAAATAAGACGATGTGTCGTATTATCAATATTGATAACCCCAGTGTGGTGATTCATAAAAATGTCTCTTCTATTTTAGACACCAAAGATTTCTTTGCTGCTTTATGTGGGGAAATGGTGTTCCGTAGAAAATCATATTTAAGTGAATATGACAAATATGTAGAAAACACTGTGATTTACGATCAAAAGTTCCATGTTCTTCTTTCTATCATGAAGGATATAACAAAGGAAGAGATCAATAGACAAAAACATGAAGAGATTGTGAAAAAATCCTTAGAAATCACTGATAAAGTGGTGGAAAAGAATATGCGTGCAGTACAAGAGATTGCCTCTTTATTAGGTGAAACCACCGCGGAAACAAAAGTGGCTCTATCTTCGTTAAAGGATACGATTAAAGATGATAAATAACCGCTACTTAACAGAAATTGGCTATCTATCTTTTAACCATGTTGGTGAAGAGCTTTGTGGTGACCATATTGAAGTCACTTCTAAAGATGAATCAACAAAGATTTTGGTTTTGGCTGATGGTCTTGGCAGTGGAGTAAAAGCTAATATCTTATCCACTTTAACTAGCAAGATGCTCTCCTCGATGATCGCCGGAGATATTTCTATTAAAGAATGTATTAGATGTATGGCTAATACACTTCCAGTTTGTAAGGTGAGAAATGTCGCTTATTCCACATTTACCATTATTAAGATTAAAGACAACAAGTTTGTTGATATCTATAACTTTGATAATCCCACACCATTTATGATTCGCGATGGTAAGGCGATAGATTTATCTTATTCATCAACGATTATCGATGATAAAACTATCCAACACGCAAAAATAGAAGTTCTTCCCTATGACACTTTTATCTTGATGAGTGATGGAGTGAAATATGCCGGAGTGGGTGAAACACTAAATTTTGGTTGGGATATACCACAGATTAAAAATTTTGTGGAATTAATATATCGTAAAGAATATTCATCTAAAGCTTTAGCTACCGAACTCGCTAATCAATGTAATAACTTATATAACTCTAGACCTGGAGATGACACCACTGTGGCAGTGGTAAGAATTAGAGAAAGACAACAAGTTAATTTATTAATCGGTCCTCCCACTAATAAGGAAGACGATGAAAAGATGCTTTCTTTATTCTTTGCTAAAGAAGGGATTCATATTGTTTCTGGAGGAACAACCGGTAGTCTAGTTTCTAAATATTTAAATCAACCTCTAATATTAGAGACGGAATATCTAGATAAAGAGATACCTCCGACCGCTTCAATCAAAGGCGTTGACCTAGTGACTGAAGGAGTTATCACAATTAATAAAGTCTTATATTATGCGGATAACTATTTAAAACAAAATAACGAGTATTTTAATTGGTTCTATCAAATTGATGGAGCTAGTCAAATTGCTAAATATCTATTTGAATTAGCCACCGATATTAATTTCTTCGTTGGTTGTGCGATTAATAACGCTCATCAAGGTGAGGATACTGGCATTAACTTCACCATTAAGATGCATCTTATTGATGAATTAGCTAAGAAATTAAAATTGATGGGTAAAAACGTCAAAGTTACCTATTTCTAAGGAAGATTATGGATACCAGATTTGATACCAGTGTACAAGAACTGAAATATAAGATTTTAAAAGAAATCGCTA
This sequence comes from Bacilli bacterium, assembly GCA_016298185.1. Lineage (GTDB taxonomy): Bacteria > Bacillota_I > Bacilli_A > RFN20 > CAG-826 > RUG13091. Next base: position 3,253 of record JAEDDA010000025.1, read on the forward strand.
GAGGATTATTTAACGATACCCTCTTAGAAGAATATAACGAAATACCTTCAAGAATATCTCCGGGGCCAAAATCCACGATGAGATGCTGTATCTATAAAGAAAGAGCCATCGTTTTAGAAAGAATGAAATTAGCCTTAGGTGGTAATAAAGAAATTAATAACATCGTTGAAGTTGTCAAAATCGCTTGTGATGAATGTCCATTAGGCGGTTATGAAGTAACAAATAGATGTCGCGGTTGTATCGCTCACCGCTGCCAAAAGGCTTGTCATAAAGATGCGATTAGATTTGATGAAGCCACCAGAACCGCAACAATTGATAAAAGTAAATGTATCAACTGCGGAATGTGCGCGAAGGCTTGCCAATATAACGCGATTCAAAACTATTTAAGACCTTGTGAACAATCCTGTAAGGTCAAAGCTATTTCCACAGGTGAAGATCACTCTGCGAAGATCGATGATGAAAAGTGCGTCCAATGTGGTGCATGTGTTTATCAATGCCCCTTTGGTGCCATAATGGATAAGAGCTTTATCAAAGATGCAATCGATATCTTAAAAGATTCTAATTATTCAAATAAATATCCTGTTTATGCTATTGTCGCTCCTTCGATATCTTCTCAGTTTAAAGGTGTGACTTTAGGTCAAGTCGTTAGCGGTATTCAAAAGCTTGGATTTAGAAGTGTCATTGAAGCTGCTTTAGGCGCGGATATGGTGGCTTATAGCGAAGCTAAAGAATTAGAAGAAAAAGGTTTTCTAACTTCTAGTTGCTGTCCGACATTTGTCACCTTTATTAAAAAGTATTTCCCATCTTTAGTGGATAAGATATCCCATAATCTATCGCCTATGGCGACTATTGCCAAATGGATTAAAGATCACAATCCTAACTGCAAGATTATGTTTATTGGACCATGTATTTCTAAAAAACAAGAAATCAAAGATGAAAGAGTGGCTCCTTATGTCGATGTGGCTTTAACTTTTGAAGAATTACAAGCGATGATTGACGCAAAAGAAATTGATATGACTTCATTAGAGGAATCACCACTTGATAATGCTTCTTATTATGGAAGAATATTTGCCCGTAGTAGTGGACTAACCGACGCGGTCAAAGAAGCTTTAAAAGAACAAGGTAGCTCTTTTGAGGCTAAACCGATTACTGTCGATGGATTAGATAACTGCCGTTTAGCCTTATTAAAAGCTAAAGGCGGTAATGTTGACTTTAACTTCATTGAAGGCATGGGTTGTTTAACTGGTTGTATCGGGGGACCATGTTCTTTAACTCACGAAGTGAGAAATAAACTCGATGTCGATAAATATGGTCATGAATCAAAAGAAAAGACCATCTATGATGCGATTAAACACTATCAAGATTGATCTTTATAAAATTATATTTTTTGTCTTATAGCTCTAGCTAATTCTTCGATACCTTCATCTTTTAATGCAGAGATAGTATAGACATCTATATCTTTATTCCTATAGCGAATATTATTTTTACATTTTTCAATATCGAAATTAAAGGCGGGTAAGGTATCGATTTTTGTGATGGCGACAATATTCGCCACTTCAAACATCAATGGATATTTTAAAGGCTTATCATCACCCTCGGGGATAGATAATAAAACTAAATTGAGATGAGCTCCAGTATCAAATTCCGCAGGACAGACGAGATTACCGACATTTTCTAATATTAAAAGATTAATATCTTTTATATTAAATGAATCTATCGCATCTTCCACCATCTGAGCGGTTAAATGACACGCTCCAGAGGTGTGAACTTGTATAGAGGGAACCCCCGTTAATTTATGGATTCTCTCCGCATCGACATCTCCATCGATATCCGCTTCCATCACCCCAATGGAGTAATCGTTTTTTAAACGGTTAATTAAATTTACTAATAAAGTGGTTTTTCCACTTCCTGGTGAGGCCATCACATTGATAAAATAGACCCCTTTTTTCGTTAATTTATCTCTTAATTGTCGAGCTTTTTGACTGTTTTCAATTAAAAGATTTTCTTTTACTTCAACAACTTTATATTCCATGTTATCTATAATATCACAAAATACATTAGTAATAATGTGTTTTTCAATATACAATAGATAATAAGATGGAAAATATTAAGACAATTGTTGTGAATCGGTCCGCTTATGCGAATAATGACCTCGAGGCTGATCTTTTAAGAGACTACCTCAATGACCACAACACTTTTCTAATTAATGTGATGTCTTCTCCTGGTGCGGGTAAGACCACAACATTAATTAAACTTATCAATGCTTTAAAAGATACATTTAAGATCGGTGTCATGGAAGCAGATATTGATAGTGATGTTGACGCCATCAGTGTGGCGAAAGAAACAGGTGTTAAATCTATTCAGATACATACTTCAGGGATGTGCCATCTCGATGCGGGTATGACCAAGACCGGTTTAGATGAAATCGGCGCTAACGACTTAGATCTTGTGTTCTTGGAAAACGTTGGTAACTTAGTTTGCCCTGCAGAGTTTGATACAGGAGCGAATATGGATATGGTGATTCTCTCTATTCCTGAAGGAGATGATAAACCACTTAAGTATCCATTGATATTCCAAAAGTGCGATCTTGTATTAATTAATAAAATAGACACCAAAGAATATTTCAATTTCGATTTTGAAAAATGTAATGAGATGATTCATTATCGTAATCCCAATGCCACAATTATCAATATTAGTGCTTTAACTGGTGAAAACATTAATCTAGTGAAAGATTATCTTATTAATATAATTAAGAAAAAGGGGGGTAAATAAAATGCCCGAAAAAAATCAAAAGATTGTCTCTAAATACGAAGGAGAGACAGGTTATTCTTACGAGAAGAAACTCATTAAATTATGCCGTAAGATAACAGACGTCGTGCCTCATAAATTATTTGGCATGAAGACCACAGATCCTGAATACTGGGGATTAAGAGAAGTTTTAACAGAAGAGATGATTGATTTTCTCTTAAAGATGAAACAGAGAAAGCATTACACCTTTGAAGAACTTCTTAAACTTGATAAGAAATATCAAGACAAACCATTAGAATTACAAAAGCTAATGGATGACATGTCCGTTGTCGGCATCATCGAATATGACTATGGCGATAACTATGCTTGGGATCATCCTATTAAAGATGCTCCTAAAGTGAAGAGATACATGCTCTCATTTTTCGTTCCTGGTAGCGCCGAATTAATGAACTCCACTGTGGAAAGAATTAATAAGAACCCTGCCGTGGCCTCTTTCTTTGAAAGAATGACATTTATTCCTTTAGCGGGTGTTACCGAGATGCTCCCTCCAGGTGGTGGCGGTGTTGGTATGCACGTCATTCCTGTAGAAAAAGCTATCGAACATGAACAAAAATCTTTAGATATCGAACATATCTCTCACTGGATGAAAAAATATGAAGGACATATTGCCGCGGGCATATGTTCCTGCCGTGCCTCTAGAGCTATGCTAGGTGAAGGATGCATCGATGATAATGATGACTGGTGTGTCCAATTTGGTGATATGGCGGATTACGCTGTTGAAACAGGTAGAGCCCACTATATTACTAAAGAAAGAGCTTTAGAAATCTTTGAATTATCCGAGAAGAACGGATTCGTCCATCAAATCACTAATATCGATGGTGAAAATAAGATTTTTGATATTTGTAACTGCGACGTGAAGATTTGTAACGCTTTAAGAACTGCGTTATTATTCAACACTCCTAACCTTGAAAGAAGCGCATATACCGCTAACGTCACAAAAGAAAACTGTGTCGCTTGTGGTAGATGTGTTGAATCCTGCCCTGCTGGTGCTGTTAAATTAGGTCAAAAATTATGTAAAGGTGATGGCAAGGAACAAAAATACCCTCACCAACCATTACCAGATAAAATCAAATGGGGCAAATATGCCTGGGATGAAAACTATAGAGATACCGCTAGAAGTAACGATACCTGGGAAACTGGTACCGCTCCTTGTAAAGTAGCTTGTCCTGCTCACGTTCCTGTGCAAGGCTATCTAAAGATGGCTAAGGAAGGTAGATATGATGAAGCTTTAGCTTTAATCAAAACTCAAAACCCATTCCCTGCTGTGTGTGGCCGTGTTTGTAACAAGAAATGTGAAGAAGCTTGTACACGTGGCAAGATTGATGCTCCTGTTAGCATCGACGCCGTGAAGAAGTTCTTAGCGGATTTAGAAAGAAGCAAGGAAACACGTTTCGTTCCTGAAAAGATTGTCGCTTCTACCTATGGTAAATTCGATGAGAAGATCGCTATTATCGGTGGTGGTCCTGCTGGTTTATCCGCAGCCTACTATTTAGCGGTTATGGGTTTCACACCTACAGTCTTTGAAAAGAATGAAAAACTAGGCGGTATGATGATGTATGGTATCCCCGCTTATAAATTAGAAAAAGACGTTATTGAAAGTGAAATTGACGTTTTAAGAGAATTAGGCGTTGAATTCAAAACCGGTGTGGAAGTCGGTAAAGATATCACAATTGAACAATTAAAGAAACAAGGCTATAAAGCCTTCTATATCGCCATTGGCTGCCAAGGTGGCAGAAGACCTGGCATTGAAAACGATACTGCTAAAGGTACCGATATCGCTGTTTCTTACTTAAAAGAAGCTTTAGATAAACAAGTCCCATTCAAGGGTGATGTTGTAGTTGTCGGTGGTGGTAACGTCGCTGTCGACTGTGCGAGAACCGCTCATCGTTTAGATGCTAAATCAGTGAAGATGTTCTCCCTTGAGCAAAGAGATCAAATGCCTGCTAGTAACGAAGAGATTAAAGAAACTCTTGAAGAAGGTATTTATATCGAAAATGGTTGGGGCCCAAAAGAAATCAAAGTGGATGCCAAGGGACAAGTTAAAGCTATTGTCTTTAAGAAATGTGTTTCCGTCTTTGATGAAAACGGTAAATTCGCTCCATCATATGATGAAAACGAAGTTGTGGAAGTTCCTGCTGATAAAATTATCTTCGCCATTGGCCAAACCATTGAATGGGGTAAGTTACTTGAAGGTAGCAAAGTCACATTCTGGCATGGTAATTATCCATTAGCCGATAAAGAAACATATCAAACCGCGGATGATGATATCTTCGTTGGTGGTGATGTCTTCACCGGTCCATCATTTGTCATTAACGCGATTGCCGCTGGTCATAAAGTTGCGGAAGCTTTGGCTAGACACGTTAGACCAAACGCTCACCCAACTATTGGCTTCTATAAACGTCACTTCACACCTTTAAATAAAGAAGATATTTCTTTACCTGGATATGATGACGCTGGTAGACAAGAAGCGGGTATGGATGAAAATATCGATTATAAGAATTCATTCAAAGATGCTCATAAGACCTTAACTGAAGAACAAGTGAAGATCGAAACTTCTAGATGCTTAAGTTGTGGTGCTGCTTATGTTGATCCTAATAAGTGTATTGGATGTGGTATTTGTACCACCAAGTGTTCATTTGATGCGATCCACTTATTAAGAGACCATCCAAAACACTCCAATATGCGTAGAGCGGAAAAGAAGGTCACTGGTTTATTAGGCTATGCCTTACCAAGAGAAATTAAGATTTTATTACATTCTGGAAGTAAAGAAGCGCGTATGATGCGTAAGAAGAGAAAAGAGTGGAATAAATACTATAAAACTGCGAAAAAGACCGCTCCAAATACCGGCAATGCCGTGAAAGATAGTAGCGACAATGCATGAGTTAGGAATCGTTGTAGAGGTCGTTAAACAAGTTGAAGAACTTGCTAAACAAAACAACGTAGAAAAAGTCACTGAACTCACCATTGAAGTTGGAGAGGTGAGCGGAGTGGTAAAAGAATACTTCCTAGATGCCTTCAAGTGGTTCATTAAAAAAACTGAATACATGAAGGAGTGCAAGCTAGTCTATGTACCGATACAAGGCATTAGTTATTGTGAGGATTGTAAGAATACTTACCCCACGACTAAATATGGTAAAGAATGTCCCAACTGTCATTCTTCCCATACCTACCTTGTATCAGGTAGAGAAGTATTGATTAAAGATATAAAAGTTCAAAATAAAATTAAGGAGAATTAAATTATGGCATGTTTTACAGTTACCGCAGCAACAGCGGTAGGTGTCGCAGTCGCAAGACACATCGTTAAGCACAAAGAAAATAAAAACATTAATGTTGAATCAGTTGATACATTAAAAACTTCTAAGAAGTTAGGAATTTTAGAAATCGCTTTATTCGGCGGTTCCTTCATCTTAGCAGGAGAACACATCCTCCATGGTGAAGTGACATTCACATTCCCATTTTTAACCGCGGTTAAAGAAGGTGGAGATGCGATTAAGACTATGCTTATGGAAATGGGCACCGTTGGTGTGGGTATGACACTAGCGATTGTCGCCACCTGGGGTATTGGATTAATTATTCGCAAGTTGATGCTTAAGAAACGCAGCGCCAAGGAAGTAATTGGATAGGATGTATTTCCTTGTTGCTTTAGGCATGACGCTTATTTCCTTATGCCTTTATTTATTTGTTAAGACAAAGAGGAATTTACATTTTGGAATTTTAACTATCATCTTTGCCTCTGCGACATTGATGTGGTTAATCGATTGTATCGCTTCCGCGATTAAAGGCGAGGGGTTCTTAAGTTTTGAAATCCCATTAGATATTTGGATTTCTATTTGGACTGTCGTCGGTGGACTAATCTTCTATGGGGTGATGTTTCTCATCCTTTATCTAAAAGATAGAAAAGCAAAAGCTAGCGAATAATCTTTATTAAACCAAAAGAATAATTGATATTTATATAATCACAATTAAGATACGGTTTATCCGTATCTTTTTTATATATGTGCCAACTGGCACACATTATATATAAATTTATTTGTGATATAATTATTTCTACGGTGACTATTATGAAAAGAAATAGATTTATTGTTACTTCCTTATTAATGGTGTCTTGTCTTACTATGACAGGATGTTCCTCGTTATTTGATTTTATTATTAACGAAATGGGTGATAAGGAAGATGAAGAAGAGAATTATAAAGACCATTTTATTAACCAAGATGGTGAAACAGTTTATGTAGTACTTAATTATACTAATACAAATCTCCTTCCAGAAATGGAACTCCAATTAAAATTAGACCTTGTTCGTAAAGGTGAAGAAGCTGATTTTAGTAATACTTGGTCCGGAATTACCTATAAGAGTTTAAATAAAGATATTGCCACAGTTAATTCTGATGGTTTAGTCACCGCTTTAAAAGCGGGTTCCGCGAGAATAACCGCATCTATATTTAGTTGCACTGTTTATGCCGATATTAAAGTTTATGATAAAGAGCTTGAATCAGTCACCTTAGATAATGTAAGAAAGACATTTATTAAAAATAAAGAATTTGTTCCTTCCTTTACTTTAACCGCGAATCTAAAGGGTGGATTTACTGAAACCATTACTGAATATGATGTTGATTCTAGTGAAGTAAATATGACGGTTGTTGGTGAGTATACAGTTAATGTAACTGGTGAATATTTAGAAACACCATTTGAGACTAGTTATACGATATCCGTTAAGGATGCGGTTAATTATATTCCTAAGAGTTTAGATTATAACTACATGGATTTATTAAATAACAATTCTTACGAATCAGGTAGAGGATGGTATATGCCTAATAGTGGTAATGTGAAATCCTTAGTTATCCCTATTTGGTTCACTAATAGTGGTGACATGATTGAAGATAGAAATTATTTAAGAAATAAGATTAATATCGCCTTTAATGGTGCACATGCCTCAAACGGATGGAATTCCGTTAAGAGTTATTATTATGATTTAAGTAATCACACACTTAACTATAATGCGACTATTTCTAACTGGTATGAACCAGGACAATCGTTCTCTTATTATCAAAACGGCACGAATAAGAAAGCATTAGTAGAAAACGCTGTGGAATGGTATTTCACTAATAATCCAAGTGATACTAGAAGTAGTTATGATAGTGATCATAATGGAGTATACGACTCCATCTGTATCCTTTATGGCTCTAACGAGTCCACACAAGGTATGGTTCACTTCGAAGATTATACTAGCGCTACTGACGCGAATCATCCTGGTATTAAATACCATATGTGGGCCACAGTCTTTGAAGCGATAGAAGATATTAATCACAGTGGCGCTGATAGCCATGTCTATATTCACGAAACTGGACATATGTTAGGTTTAATGGATTATTACGATTATGGTGGTGATACAAGACCTGCTGGTGGATTTAATATGCAAGAGCATAATACTGGTAGTCATGAAGCTTTCTCTATTACCGCATTAGGATGGGGTAAAGTTATCGTTCCTGAGACAGATACAATCGTCGAACTTGAAGACTATGAATCAAGCCACGTATCTATTTTATTAAGCAATCATCCAGAATCACATAACTCACCATTTGATGAATATATGCTTCTCGAGTTATTTGCGCCTACAGGAACCAAGAAATTCGATGCGACATATAAATGGAGAGGATTCTACTCAAACGGCCCTCAAGAGCCCGGAATTAGATTGTGGCATGTCGATGCCAGATTAACTAAACGCACATCAATGTCTTATTCCACTGATTTAGTAACTGATCCAACAATCGCCGATACCACTGAAGCATTCACTAATACTTCTAGTGGTACAAGTCATGCTTCTCCATTAGGCGAAGAATATAATAAATATTCCATGCTTTTTAATGTGAGAAATAACGCACCTGAAGAAGACTATTATGGTAACAATATTAAAGTTATTGATTCTACAAACTTATTTAGAACTGGTGATTCCTTTAAATGGAGTGACTTCACTAATCAATTCGCTGATGGAAGCAAGATGGATAACGGTGAGACATTTGGTTGGACGTTTTCCGTTGATAACATCGCTCAAATCGATGGTAAATGGACTGCGGTTATTAACATCGAAAGACTCTAATATTGATTGATATAGTCATTTAAAATTGTCAAAAATATTTAACACGGGAAACCGTGTTTTATATTTATTTTTCTACAATTGTATGTAAACAACAAATGTAACAAAAATATTGAAATGTTGTATATATAGAGTATGTTAAAGTTATGGATAGTGTTTTAAAAAGCGTTTTAGAAGAAGAGCTTAAGAGAAATTTGCAAAAGCAAAGAGTGTTTTCTGATGAGTTAAACAAATATCCCAAAGGTTCCCTTGTAGTAGTAAAAATACATGGCGATCAATACCTCTACCGTAAATTTAGAGAAGGAAAGAAAATTATTTCAAATTATATTGGACCTATTAAAAGTGAAGAAGCTGAGCGCGCTTATAAAGCCAGAGAGAAATATATTAAGTTGAAGCAAGATGTCAAAGATCTTAAAGAAGAAGAACTTAAATTAAGAAAGGCGATTCACGCGTATGGTTAAATTTGCATCTAAGAATGAGAAAAAAGATATCAGTTTATCTTTTGACGCAAATCAATTAGAAGGCAATAAGGCAAAAAGAAGTAAAAAGTGGCTTTTGGCAATATTTATTCCTACTTGTTGTACTTTAGCGACAATCGGTTTATTGATTGCGGGATGTGCCGCATTTGTTAACACTTTCCTTATGCACGATAGCGGTGTTAAAACCAAGAAAATGTATTTATCAATGAATGAAATCTCTATTGCTAAAAGCAATACATTTAAACCTTTAAATAATGTTACTTATCCAGATGGAACAGGGCCAACAAAAGGGGAAATATTTGAAAGCGAATCTAATGCTTACAACAATTTCACTGATTTGACATATAAAACTTTAGTTAAAACAGATCGAAAAGATAATATGACATATTGTCCTATCGGTTTATATTCTGCCCTTAACGAAATGTATGGTGCTATCTCTAGAGATAACTTGGCAGAGAGATTTGATGCTTTGCTTGGACTCAACGAAACTGAACGCGTTACTTTCTATAAGAAAGTAATACTTGCTAATTCATTCGCAGATGAAGAATCCACAATTCAATTAAAGAATGGTGCTTTCTTTAGAGCGGGTTATAATCCATCAGCTTCTTATATTGATAAATTATCTAAACTCTACACAATGGCGTATTCTTGCGATTTTAATAATGCTAAAGATGTTAACAAAATGGTGGAATGGGCAAATGACGCTGTTCACGCAAAAGGATTTATCGATAAGGATTTCTTAGAACTCAATGATCAAACTATGCTTGTTTTGTTCTCAACGTTATTCTTCAAGAATGCTTGGAATAGCAAATATTTAAGTAAAGAAAACACACAAGAACCTTTCTATTTAGCTAACGGAAATACTGAGCAAGTTACTTATATGCATCATTCATATTTTGTTGATTCATATTATGACTATGGTTCTTATATTTCGTTTAAAGACTATTATTATCGAGGAAATGCTTCAGTAACCTATGTTGTTCCTAAGGATGTTGATGACAATATCTTTGAATTAACAAAAGATGTTAACATTTTCAAAGAAAATCTGGAAAATGAAGTTTTGCCACCTGAGGACGAACATGGAAGAAGAGGAGAAATTGAAATTCGCTTATCCACACCTAAATTTAAGAATTCAGTTAGCTACGAATTTCAAAACATGATGACCGATTTAGGATTTGGGGATATGTTTAGTCCTTCATATGATTCTTTCCATAACGCTTTTAATGATTCTAAACTTGATGGTAAGAATCTTTATCTAGATAAATTAAAGCAAAAGAATGAAGTTGAATTTAACGAAGATGGTTCTGTTATTAGAAGTATCACTGTGCCAATTATAGCGGCAACTTCTACAGCGCCGATTGAAACCGATGTTATAGAAGTTAAATTGGAACAGCCTTTCATCTATATCATTAGAGATATTAATGACACACCGATATTTGTCGGACATGTCGATAACCCAACATTATAAGGGGCTGTTGAAAAACCTAAAAGGTGAATAACAGCTCCTTTTATTTTGTCTT
>JAEDDA010000026.1 GCA_016298185.1 Bacilli bacterium
CAACTGGAGAAGATGAAAATGGTAATCCAGTTTCCGGTTCTTGCACCGTGACAGTTACTACTGTCGCTGTTACAGGTGTTTCCCTTAATAAAACAACATTAGATTTATCTATAGGAGCGACATCAACATTAGAGGCTACGGTTTCTCCTGCCAATGCATCAAATAAGAATGTCACTTGGACATCTAGCAACATATCCGTTGCTACAGTAAGTAACGGCACAATTACAGGTGTCGCTGTTGGAACAACAACTATTACTGTTAAGACAGTAGATGGAAATAAAACTGCTTCTTGTTCAGTTAGTGTTGTCGAAGGTCCAACTGATGATTACACAATTATGGTTTATATGTGTGGTTCGGACTTAGAAAGTGGAACTGATGAGTATGGTACTACACACCCAAATAGTGCCGGTTATGCATCAGGAGATTTAGATGAAATCTTATCCGTCAGTGGAAAACCTAGTAATGTTAATATCATCGTTGAAACCGGTGGTGCTAAAGCTTGGGCCAAGTCTCAAATCCCATCAAATAAATTGGCTAGATGGGAAATCGATAATGGTTCTATGGTCAAAAAGGAAGAACTTAATAATGCTAGTATGGGTTTGCAATCAACATTCCAATCCTTCTTAGAATGGGGCTTAAATACTTATCCAGCTAAGAAAATGGGTCTCATCATGTGGAACCATGGTGGTGCTTTAGATGGTTGCTGTTACGATGAAAACTTCTCTAATGATGCTTTAACTCCAATTGAATCTTACAATGCAATTACATCCGCTAAAAACAATTGCAATTGGTCTTCCAATTTAGAATGGATTGCCTATGATGCTTGCTTAATGGCGGTTCAAGATATTGCTGAATATAACTCTTATAACTTCAACTACATGCTTTCTTCTCAAGAATCTGAAGCTGGTTATGGTTATGACTACGATGCTTGGTTACCAGACTTATATGCTAATACTTCTATCGATACCGCCACTTTATTAGAAAAAATCGGACACACATTCATCGAAGAAGAAAAGAATTTATATTCTCAAAATAACTGGGGTCCATGTGATCAAACACAATCCGTTTATGATTTAAGTAAAATGCCTGCTTACAAAGCAGCCTTTGAAAGTTTCGCTAACTCACTTTATGGCATTATTCAAAATAGTGGCTCAAAAGCTTCCGCACTTGCTGATTGCATTAACACCGCTCAAAAATATGGCGTTTCGGAAGATAAATATGGCAACGTTATTTACCCATTCGATGTCTTTGATGTAGCAAGCGCTCTTTCAAAGATTGTTGCTAATAGCAATTTCTCATCATTATCTTCAAAAGCAACAGCGGTCAATAATGCTTTATCACAATTAGTGGTTTATGAAGAACACGGTACTGGAACTACTGGATGTGGTATCTGCTTATTCTGTCCAATTTCGCAATATACCTGGTATTATGACGCTGAAGCAGGCGCGCCAACTACCAATTTCACAAATTGGAAGAATGTAGCGAACAAAATCGCTGAAGTAACTTGGCAGTCATAGTTAGTTAAGTATCAAATTATAGAAATAAGGCTAAGGACCTCAAAATCCTTAGTCTTTTTGGTTCCGTTAATATATAAAACTCTTTTTCTCATTCTTTCTAGATACACCTTTTTAAATATTAAAAAAGAACAGAATTATTCTTGTTCCTGTTCTTTTGGTTTTCTATTTTTTCTTTCTAATCTCACTAACATGTAGGAGCCTACAGCACAAACACCTAAGACTATAAATCCAATTAGCATTTCTAACCACATTGGTAAGACTGGATTAATAACTTCTAATGTAGTTCTTCCCGCCCAATGGAGATAGTAATTGAAGATTTGATAATTGAAGAATAAAACAACGATTGATCCAGCGATGAATCCGATAATTGTGAAGAATGTATTATCTCTAAATTTCTTTAATAGTAATGTCATCACTTTACTGACGAGAACAACACCAATTAAGCATCCAAGTCCGAAGCATCCGATTACTCCAAGAAGTGGCCCGATCATTGACCAATCTCCATGTATACACATTGAACCCCATCCTTTTACCGAATCCACAAGTGGACGATAGAATCCAATAACTAGAAGAATTAACGAACCAGATAACCCAGGAACTGTTAAGGCTACCGCTGCGAGGACACCAACTGGAATCAACACTAGATATAGCCACCAATTAGAATTTATATTAGCGAATAATCCTCCGATATTTATCTTGTCGCCAAACACCACTGATAAGACGCCTAAAACGATAACAAACAATGCTCCTGTGATAATTAACGCTATTTGAAGTTTATTTGGTTTAATTCCTTTTACCTTTTCAGTAATACTTGGGAAAGATCCAATTAAGAATCCTGCAAATATGCATATGAGGACGAACATTAAATGTTCAAACGCTAATGAGAAGAGGTAAATACAAGGTATTACCGCTAGAACGATACCGAGCAATATTGGGATTAGAACTAGTATTGAATATCCAAACTTCTTTCTAAAATTATTAACAGCATCAATAATGTCTTCATAAACTCGAAAAATAACAGCGATTGCTGCACCTGATACACCAGGTATAGCAGCGCCTACACCGATACCCATACCTGCTAATAAACGTTTTAAAAACCTCATACGTTATTAAATATAACAATAATTATTTAGTTCATAAAGAATTGTATTTCAAAAAAGTGTATAATACGTGGAGAACGTATGAAATTAATTGTTGGCTTAGGAAATCCTGGAAAGAAATACGAGCATACCCGTCATAATATGGGTTTTGATGCCGTAGATCTATTATCTGACTTATCACAAATTGATGTTGATAAGGAAGTTTTCCATGGTTTGATGGGAAGAGGTAATGTCTTTGACGAAGATATTATGTTATTCAAACCCACAACATTTATGAATTTATCTGGAACAGCGGTTAGAGAGGTCGTTAGTTATTTCAAAATACCATTAGAAGATGTAATTATCATCTATGATGATATGGCGCTTACACCCGGCAAAATTAGATTAAGACCTGATGGATCTAGTGGTGGACATAAAGGAATGCAAAATATTATCGATAACTTAGGTACAGATAAAATTAAACGCATTCGTATCGGTATTGGTGAACCTGAAGAACACGATAATATCGACTATGTTTTGTCCAAACCTATTAAAGAAGAAAGAGAACTAATCGATGACGCCATTAAAAATTGTATCGAAGCGATAAAGGAGATCTTAAAGTCCGATAATTTTGAACGGGCGATGAACAAATTCAACTAAGGAGGTTGCTTTGAACCTATTTGACAAGTTGAAAACCAATATGTCTACCCCCTCCCTTTTGAAGAAAAAGGGACATTTTGTCGTGGACGATTCTATTGGCATCTCTTTATTAACCGCGCTTAACTATTACGAAAATAAAGGTAACTATTTGTTAATTACCTCTAACTTATATAAAGCTCAAAGTATTTATTCAAAACTCTGTTCTTTTGTTCCACAGAAAGATGTTTTACTTTTCCCTGCTGATGAACTTATTAGAGCGGAAATGTTGGCACAGACAAAAGAGATGGTAGCTACACGTTTATACACATTAAATGAGTTACTTAATGGACATGGAAAAATTGTTGTTGCTAATTTAGCTAGCGCAACAAGATTTTTACCTAATCCAGATGTGTTTAAGACCCTCACAATTGATTTTGAAGTTGGCGGTCATTATGATATTTCAAAAATCAAAAAGCAACTCATAAAAGCAGGTTATCTTTTAGTTAATAAAATCGATCAATCACTTCAATTTGCTAGTCGTGGTGACATCATAGATATCTTCTCTGTAAATTATGACAAACCTATCCGTATTGAGTTCTTTGATGATGAGATTGAGTCTATTAGGTTTTTTGAGATTTCTACGCAAATTTCGGTTAAAAGTTTGCAAAAAGTCACTATTTTGCCTGCTTCTGACATTATTTTATCTGATGAAGAAATAACAAAATGTGGCAATAAAATTCTTGATAGATTAGAGAAGGATCAAGAACATTTAGACCAAGGAACTTTTGAAAAATTAAGAGATGAAACCACAAATGATGTGAGCAATATTTTAGAAGGAAATATCAACGAAAGACTTTATAAATATTATGGTTTAATCCAGTCTTCTCACTTTTCAATTTTTGATTATTGTAAGGATTTTATATCTATATTTGTTGATGAACAATCAATCGATAATTCTTATCAAATTTTATCTAATGAATCATTTAATTATTTGAATGAATTACATGAGTCTGGAAGATTAATTTCTCACCTTCAGATGTATCAAGATATCAATTCCTTAAATACTGGAAAAACTGTTAGGACATCAACCTTAGCAAGTTCCGCAGATGATGAAATATTCAATGTTAAGACTGTACCTTTCCAAGCCAACAAATCTTCTGACGCAATTAATATCATTCATACATACTTAAATGAAAATTATTCAATCTGTATTTGTTTAGCTAACCATGAACACGCTTCTTTGATAACCAAACAACTTAATGAATTAGTTATTCCATATGAATTAACTCATGATTTTGAATTACCTGAAAAAACAAAGATTGGTATTTCATTAACTAATTTAGAATCTGGATTTGTTTTACCTGATTCTAAGATCGTTTTCTTAACTAGTAAGGAATTATTCAATGAAAAAGTAAGAGTGTCTCGTTTTGACTCTAGATTCAAAGAAGGCACCATTCTTAAAAGTTATGAAGATTTAGAACCTGGTGATTATGTAGTTCATGAATATCAAGGAATTGGTCAATTTATTGAATTACAAACCTTGGAAGTAGATGGAACGCATAGAGACTATTTAAAAATTGCTTATCATGGTGGAGAAATCCTTTATGTTCCTTTGTCTCAGTTCCAACTAGTAAGAAAATATATTGGCAAAGAAGGTTCCGCACCTCGTCTATCACATCTACATACAAAAGATTGGGAAAACACCAAAAAGAAAATCAAAGAAAGAGTTAACGATTTGGCTAATCGATTAATGAATCTTTATATCGAAAGAAATAAAGTAAAAGGATTTGCCTTCCAAAAAGATGATGAATTCCAAAAACAATTTGAAGATTCTTTTGAATATGAACTTACTCCAGATCAAGCTACTGCATTAGAAGCTATTAAGAAAGATATGGAATCTCCTCATCCAATGGATAGACTCCTTTGTGGTGATGTTGGATTTGGGAAAACAGAACTTGCTTTCCGTGCAGCATTTAAAGCAATTTTATCTGGAAAACAAGTAGCAATTTTGTGTCCAACTACATTATTAGCGAGACAACATTATGAGTTAGCTTTGCAAAGATTTTTGCCATTTGATGTGAATATTGCAGTATTTTCTAGACTTGTTCCTGAAAAACAACAACAAGAATTTTTAAAACAAGTCGCTAGTGGAAAAGCACATCTTATTATTGGAACGCATAGACTATTAAGCAAAGATATCAATTTCAAAGATTTAGGTCTTTTAATTGTGGATGAAGAGCAAAGATTTGGTGTTGAGCAAAAGGAAAAAATCAAAGAACTTAAGACTAATATTGATGTTCTTTCTTTGTCCGCAACACCTATCCCAAGAACCCTACAAATATCTTTATTAGGTGTTAGATCAATGTCCATCATTAATACTGCGCCTAAAGAAAGAATCCCTATTCAAACATATGTCACACCATTTGATTTAGATATAGCAAAAGAATTAATTGAAAGAGAACTTGGAAGAAATGGACAAGTATTCTATATGCATAACAATATATCTTCATTATATTTGCGCGCTAATAGATTAGAGAAAATGCTTCCTGGTGTAACAATCGGTGTCGCGCATGGACAAATGAGCAGAGAAGAAATCGAAGAAGCGATGATTAAGTTCTATAATGGTGAAATCCAAGTACTTGTTTGTACTTCTATTGTCGAAAATGGTATCGATGTTCCTAATGCTAATATGATTATCGTTGAAGATAGTGATAAATATGGTTTATCTCAACTTTATCAAATTAAAGGTCGAGTTGGTCGTAGTGATAAAATTGCCTATGCTTATTTAATGTATAACAAATACAAACAACTTAATGAGAAAGCACAAAAACGATTAAAAGCGCTTCAAGATTTCACGGAATTAGGTAGTGGATATAAAATTGCGCAACGCGATCTAATGATTCGTGGTGCGGGGGACATCCTTGGTCCTGAACAAGCTGGTTTTATTGATTCAATTGGTTTAGATATGTATATCAAACTATTAAATGAAGCGGTTCAAGATAAAATGAATCCTCATGAAGAGAATCAAATTGGAGCAAATCCAGAACTGTCATTAGATGCTTATATACCTAAGGAATATGCTTCTGATTCAGATAAAATCGGATTATATCAAGAAATATTGATGGCGCCCTCTTTAGAAGATTTGGCTTCATTAAAAGATAAAACAAAAGATATATACGGTGAACTTCCTGATGAAGTAGATAAATTATTCGTTAAACGAACAATAGATCTCTTAGTTAGAGAAGGACAAGTAGAAAACTTATCTGAAGTATATCAAAAGGTCGAAATAGTTCTTGGAGATGCCTATTTAAAGATTAGAGGTATAGGAAATATATTATTTGAAGCCATGATTCCATATCTCAACTTTATAAAAGTTTCTTACACAAACAACAAATTCAAAATTTATATTACTAAAAGAAAGACATGGATAGATGATTTAGAAAATATATTAAGAACCTTAACTAATATAATTAAAGGAAATAAAATAAAAGAAGTTATATGAGATTAGATTTAGTACTTAAACAAACCCGAATTATCAAAAGAAGAACCATTGCTAAAGAAGTATCCGATGCTGGTAAAATTCTTGTAAATGGTAAGGTTGGAAAACCATCTACAGAAGTAAATGATGGAGATATTTTAGAACTACATTTAGGACAAAAAATCTTAAAAGTAAAAATAACCTATATTAATCAAGGCAAAAAACAAATGCCTACATTTGAAGAATTGAAATAATGTTGAATTTAGATAAAAACAAAAAATATTTATTAGCTTGCTCTTTTGGACCAGATTCAATGGCGCTTTTCGATATGTTTTTAAAGGATAATTATTCATTTGAAGTTGCCCATGTTAACTATCATTTAAGAGAAGAATCCAATTTTGAAGAAAAAAGTCTTCGCGATTTTTGTGAAAAGAAAAAAATCAAACTTCATGTCTTCCAAAATTCAAAAAAATTCAATTCCAACGTTGAAGCTAACTGCCGTGAAATTAGATATTCTTTCTTTGCAAATCTATACAAGGAATATGGCTTTGACGGTTTATTGATTGCTCATAACGAAGATGATCTAATTGAGACATATTTACTTCAAAAAAGACGCAAAAATCTTGTTTTTCATTACGGATTAGCATCTAAAAATGTCATTAAAGATATGGTTGTTTATCGTCCTTTACTATTATGGACAAAGGAATGTTTATTGAAATATTGTGATAAAGAATTAATTCCTTACGCAATTGACGAAACAAATCTTCAACCAATCTATTTACGCAATATTTTACGACTTAAAACAGTTTCTAAAATGAATTCTGATGAACGAAAATCTATTATTAAGAAGATCTCTAACGAGAACGATAAATTAGAAAAGATAATTAATAAAGTCAAACATACTTCGAATGATATTAATGATCTTTTAAATCTTTCAGGAATTGAATTTGCCTATTACTTAAATATCAAATTGCAAGATCTTAATATTTATAAACCAATAACCTACAAGCAAAGTGTTGAAATAGTGAAAATGCTAAAATCAAATAAACCAAATATCGCTTTAAATGTTTGTGGAAATAAAGCGACAATTTTCAAATCCTATGACAAATTATTCATTGAAAAAAACAATGTAAATTTTGAAGTGATTTATCTTAACGAACCTTGCGTGATTGATAACCAATTTTTGTTTGCGGATTTAATTAGAGAAGGTCAAAAAAGAAAAATCAAAAATGAAGACTATCCGTTAACAATTAGGGCTTATCAAAAAGGAGATAAATACCAGATCTCTAATTATGACGTACTAGTTCGTCGTTTATTTATCGATTGGAAGATGCCTTTACGATTGAGAAAACGATGGCCTCTATTTGTTAATAAAGATAATAAGATTGTTTACATTCCTCGCTATAGAGAGGACTTTAATATTAATAATTCGCCTAATTTTTATGTTAAAGAGTGTTTTACTTTGAAATAAAGTAATTTTTCTTTATAATATTTTCACTACCAAAAGGAGGTATTTAATATGGCTGATGAACAACAACCAATTAGAAGACGCTTTTCGTGGAGTTATTTATTTTCGTTTATACTTATCGCCGGTATTATCGTTACCGTTATAGTTTTACTATTTAATAGAAGTGGCGCAAAAGAATTTAAACAAGCTGAATTCTTATCACAATTAGGTCAAAACAATATTACTGAGGTTAGGGAAACTCCTAAAGAAGGTACTCTTGTTAATTTAAACGGTACATATAAGTACACCACAAATAGTGGAAAAACTGCTTATAAGACATTCACATTCAATATTTCTTATCACGAATTATATGAATCTGAAGAACCATGGACATATGTCGATGCTAGTAAAGCACAACGTTACTTAATTGATAATAGTGAAGTTGTTGATGCATCAAACTTAGATGCAACAAAATCCACTACATTATACTCATTTATGAGTAAAAAGGCTGCCTTAGCCGCAACAGAAGATAAACCTTCTTTCGTTTTACATAGTGCCAAAGACCCATATGTTGTCTCTTGGTGGGATCAATGGGGACCAACAATCATCATGCTTGGTGGTAGCTTATTGATTTGTGTTTTCTTATTCATGAGATTATCTAGCTCTGTTGCTGGAAGCAACAACAAAGCTTTAGAATTCAATAAATCACGTGCTAGAAGAATGACAAATTCAAAAGTTCATTTTGATGATGTTGCTGGTGCGGAAGAAGAAAAAGTTGAAATGGCTGAGCTCGTTTCATACTTAAAAGAACCAAAGAAATTTGCAAAATTTGGTGCCAAATTACCAAAAGGTGTCTTATTAGTGGGCCCTCCAGGATGTGGTAAAACTTTATTAGCAAAAGCTGTTGCTGGTGAAGCTGGCGTTCCATTCTATTACATTTCTGGTTCTGACTTCGTTGAAATGTTCGTCGGTGTCGGCGCTGGTCGTGTTAGAGATATGTTTAAGATTGCTAAAGAAAATGCACCATGCTTAGTATTCATCGATGAAATCGATGCAGTCGGTCGTCAAAGAGGTGCTGGCTTAGGTGGTGGCAACGATGAACGTGAACAAACACTTAACCAATTACTTGTTGAAATGGATGGCTTCGCTGATAACTCTGGTATTATCGTTATCGCTGCCACAAACCGCGATGACGTTCTTGACCCAGCCTTATTAAGAGCGGGTCGTTTCGATAGAAAGATTACCGTTTCTATGCCAGATAAAGCTGGTCGTGAAGCAATTTTCAAAGTTCACGCACGTAATAAGAAAGTTGATCCAACAGTGGATTATGCTCAATTGGCAAAACGCACCGTCGGATTCTCTGGTGCTGATATTGAAAATATCATGAACGAAGCAGCGATTTTAGCCGTTCGTAGAAATAAAGACCTTATTGGCTTAGATGAAATCGATGAAGCCATTGATCGTCGTGTAGCGGGCCCTGCTAAATCCTCTAGAGGATTAAATGCTCACGAAAGAGATGTTGTGGCACACCACGAAGCAGGCCATGCCATCATCGGTATTAAATGGCCACATAGTGATAAGGTTCAAAAGATTACAATTGTTCCTCGTGGTAATACAGGCGGACACGTCCGTATGACACCTGAGGATGATAGATTCATTCTTACAAAGAAGGAACTTGAAGCGCGTATTATTGGTTACTTAGGTGGCCGTTCCGCTGAAGAAGTTTTCTTTGATGATGTTTCAACAGGTGCTTCAAATGATATTGAAGTTGCAACACAAATCGCAAGAATGATGGTTTGCGAACTTGGTATGTCTCCATTAGGACCAATCCAATATGAAAGAAATACTGGAAGTGTCTTCTTAGGTAGAGACTACACAAATTCACAAAAGAACTTCTCTGTTGAAACCGCTACTAAGATTGATGCGGAAATTCGTAAGATCATCGAAGATGCTCACGAACAAGCACTCAAGATTATTAGAGATAATAAAGATGATGTCGAGCTTATCGCTAAGACATTATTAGAGCATGAACAAATCACCGCTGAAGAGATTGATTATTTATTAGAACATCGTCACCTTAAACGTGATGAAGTCAAAACTGCTCCAGTGGAAGAAGTTGTTCAACCAGAACCTCAAGCTGAACAACCTGAGAGTGAACAAACTCCAGAAGTTCCAGAAGAGAGTAAAGGAGAATAATTGAGAGGTTCGCCTCTCTTTTTTCTATGTGGAAATTTGGCAAGTTTGAAGTTGATAGTAAAGTAGTCCTTGCTCCAATGGCAGGAATTACTTTTAGAAGCTATAGAGAATTTATGGCTAATTTTGGTTTTGGCATATGTGTTACAGAAATGGTTTCTGACATGGGATTATTCTATGGAAATGAAGAAACTAAAACCTATATTGATTTCAAACGAGGAAATTATTTAACTGGTGTGCAGTTATTCGGACATGACCCAATTTATATTAAAAAAGCCGCAGAAATCGCATTAAACGCTAATCCTGATATAGATTTCTTTGATGTTAATATGGGCTGCCCAGTTCCAAAAGTCGTGGATTCTGGATCAGGTTCAGCATTAATGAAAAATCCGAAATTATGCGGTGATATTATTCGTGCTTTAAAAGAAGTTACCGATAAACCAATTTCCGCAAAAATAAGACTTGGTTGGGATTCAAAATCAATAAATTATTTAGAAGTGATTCATGAGTTAGAAGATGCTGGAGTTGATATGATTGCCATTCACTCAAGAACCAAAAAAGAACTCTATTTAGGTGAACCACATCACGATATGCTCAAAGGTTTAAGAAGCCAAATGAAAGTTCCACTAGTTATATCTGGAAACATTTATACTCTTGATGATGCAATTAGTGCTTTAGAGATTACTGGTGCTGATGCTGTTATGGTGGCTAGAGGCGGAGTAGGAAATCCATTCTTGTTAACTCAAATAAATGAGTATTTAAAATCTGGAAATAGATTGGAAAGTCCATCTTTAAAGGAACAACTAGAATGGTGTTATGAATTAGGCACTAAGGTTGTCGAAGAAAAAGGTGAGGATAGAGGAATGCGAATCTATAGGAGTATAGCTCCTAAGTTCCTCGTGGGAATAAAAAATTGTAAAGGATATAGATTGAGACTAAGTTCTGAATTAGTGTCATTAGAATCGCTAAAACGAATTCTTCAAGATGTCGCAGAAGAGAACAATATTGAATTCTCAGTATGAAAATTCAAATGATTCAAATATAATAAGAAAGTTAGTGAGGTATTATTATGGATAATAAAGTAGTATTAAATGACCAAGAACAAGCTAGACGTGATAAACTCGAAAAATATAGAGCATTAGGCGTTGATCCTTTTGGTAAAGCTTATAAAGTTTCCCATCATGTTTCTGAAATTAGAAAACTCTGTAATAAGAAATCTGATAAAGCATTAGAAAGAATGAATTTAATCGTTTCTGTTGCGGGGCGTTTAATGAATATTAGAAGAATGGGTAAAGCGTCATTCGTTAATCTACAAGACAAAACAGGCCATATTCAAGCATACATTGGTATCGATGTTGTAGGTAAAAAAGCATATGATGTTTTCCGCCTTGCAGATATCGGTGATATTGTTGGTTTAAAAGGTCGTGTTATGATGACAAGAACTGGTGAATTAACCATTCGTGTTGAAAAATATACCCACCTCACAAAATGCTTGCACCCATTACCAGAAAAATTCCATGGCTTGGTGGACGTTGAAGAAAGAAGTAGAAGAAGATACCTCGATTTAATTATGAACGAGGAGGCTCGTAAAGTTGCTTTCGCTCGTCCAAAAATAATCAGAGGAATTCAAAAATTCTTAGACTCAAATGATTTCGTTGAAGTCGAAACATCCATCTTAAATCCTATTTTAGGAGGTGCTTCTGCAAGACCATTCGTTACTCACCACAATACCTTAGATAAGAATTTTTATTTGAGAATTGCCACAGAATTGAACTTAAAACGCTTAATTGTTGGTGGTATGGAAAGAGTTTATGAAATTGGCAGATTATTCAGAAATGAAGGTATGGACGCAAGTCATAACCCAGAATTCACATCAATTGAAATCTATCAAGCTTTCTCTGATTTAAAAGGAATCGGTGCGCTCACTGAAAAGATGATTAGAACAGTCGCTAAAGAAGTTACTGGTTCCGCTGTTGTTGAATATCAAGGAAAGACTTTAGATTTTAAATCTCCATTCAGATGGATCTCAATGAATGATTTGATCAAAGAGAAAACAGGAATTGATTTCTCCAAAATTACATCATTTGAAGAAGCAAAAGCTCTTGCGGATAAATATGAAATTCACCTTGATAAATTCAAGAATACTGTAGGTTATGTAATGAACGAATTTTTTGAAGAGTTATGCCAAGACGATTTAATTCAACCAACATTCGTTTATTCCTATCCAATTGAAGTCTCTCCATTAACCAAGAAAGGTAAAGACCCACGCTTCACAGAAAGATTCGAATTATTTGTGAATGGACGCGAACTCGCAAATGCATATAGCGAGCTTAATGACCCAATCGATCAAAGACAAAGATTTATTGATCAACATAAGGCTAAAGAGCTTGGTGATGATGAAGCTTCGGATATGGATGTCGACTTTGTTGAATCACTCGAGTACGGTATGGCGCCTACAGGTGGTGTGGGCATGGGCATTGACCGTCTCACAATGTTATTAACCAATCAACCTCAAATTAGGGAAGTTATCTTATTCCCTACAATGAGAGATAAATAAAAATTTGGAACCATTAATGGTTCCTTTTTTTCTGTGCAAATATTTTCCGCTTTTATGACTATTTATTTTATGGAGGCGAAATTTTAGTTTTCTTACGCGCTTGCAACTTAAATATGTAATATGTATAATACTATTGCTTTTTATAAGCATGACTCTCTGCTATGAAAATAGCCAGAAGACCAAAGGGAGGTACGAAAATGCGCAAATACGAAATTATGTACATTTTAAGAGCCAACTTAGACGAAGAAGCTCGCAAGGCCCAAATGGAAAAACTCGCCAATCTCTTAACAAAGAATGGCGCAAAGGTTGAAAAAACCGATGAAGCATTTGGCTTACGCGATCTCGCTTATCCAATTAACGATGAAGTTAAAGGATACTATGTCGTCCTCAA
Organism: Bacilli bacterium; assembly: GCA_016298185.1. Classification (GTDB taxonomy): domain Bacteria; phylum Bacillota_I; class Bacilli_A; order RFN20; family CAG-826; genus RUG13091. The sequence goes on from JAEDDA010000026.1 coordinate 13,302, forward strand.
AGTCTTGGCCGAGCAAACTGCACTTTATGAATTCAATCGTAAAGTTCGTCACGATGCAAATGTCTTAAGATTCTTAATTCTCGCTGAACAAGAATAAGGAGGATAATCTTATGATTAACAATGTAGTTTTAGTTGGTCGTTTAACACGCGACCCTGAACTCAGAACAACCAACTCAGGAACATCTGTTTGTTCATTCACAGTTGCAGTCGACAATCGTCAAAAGAATCCTGATGGAACCAAAAGCGCAAGCTTTATTCCATGTACAGCATTCCAACAATCTGCAGACAATATGAGCAAGTTCCTTAAGAAAGGTTCATTGGTAGGTATCGTCGGACGTTTGAATCAACGCAGCTATCTTAACAAAGATAACGTTAAAGTGACAGTCATCGAAGTTTTATGTGATTCAGTTCAATTCTTAGAACCAAAAGGTGAAGGTAGACAAGTCGCAAACGATAACAGCGGTTTCGAAAGTGATGTCCAAAACCAAGATGAAAGCAAAAATCTCGATGCATTAGATTTGCCTGACGATGATCTTCCATTCTAATTAGAAAGGAAAATTAAAAATGGCATTTAGAAAAGTTAGACCACACAAAAAAGTGTGTGTGTTCTGTAAGAACAAATCTAAATTTATTGATTACAAAGATATCGAAACATTAAAGACCATGATTACTCCAAATGGAAAAATTTCTCCACGTAGAGGAACTGGTACATGTGCGAAACACCAAAGAGAATTAGCCGTCGCTATCAAAAGAGCGAGATTCATGGCTCTTCTCCCATATGTTGAAGACTAATCAATTGATTTAA
>JAEDDA010000007.1 GCA_016298185.1 Bacilli bacterium
TATTTTTCGTAAATTAAAAGGGGCCTAGTCACATTTTAGGTTTCTTAACAGCCTCTTGTATTTTTGAATGTATTTATTATTTTTCGCCTAATGAAAGGGTTACTATTTTCCAAGAAGTGAATCTTGTTTCTTTCAAAGAGTAATATGTATTCGCACTGCATCTTTGATGCATTGGGAAGAATAAACATAAGCCATTGCTTTCACCTGCATCCGCACCTACGGTGTTATGAATCAGCATATCATTATATGCATTTTTCACTGAGGCGATTTGGCTATTTAATGATGAATATTGATTTTCTAATTTATTCAAGAAGTCCACAACATCAAATGTCCCAAAACTATTGTATCCATAATCGACATAGAGATTTCCCTCTTTGACAATACCGTATTTGCCATAATAATTAAGACTAGCAGGATTTGTGGATAAACCAACTTCCATTAAATCTTCTTGAGAATAATATGTGGTTCCATAAGTTTTCACACTCTTCATCATGTTTTGAAATGTGGACTTACTAGAAGAAGGAATATTTTGACTAATACTTGTTGATAAGTTTTCCCAAGCTGTTTTATATTCATCCATTTTGTTTAAATCTAAAACGGATAATGTTTGATCATTTCCTTGAGTGCCAGCGGCAGCGACAAATGTATCACAAATCTTCTTTAAGATTGTTTCTGTTGGTTCGTTTTTATATAAAAGTGGTAACCATTTGTCATAATCCCAACCTTCACCGGCTTCGGATTCTTGCGCGCCCACCATATAGTTGAAGTAATCACTATTGGTTTCAGCGATATCTTGAACTTGCATTAAACAAGCATCATAACCAATCCATTCAAGTTTTTCTTTTCTTCCCGTTGTTTCAAATGCGCCTTTTAACGCGGAAGCGACTTCATAATTAGTTAAACTATCGCCTTCTCTTTTTTCATCAAAACACACGCCTTGCATTGCGCCACCATGATTCCACATGATGACACCAGTCTTTTCAGCGGGGTATTTGGTTAATCCCCATTCCAAGAATGATTGGAATGTAGAAGATTTGCCCATAGATTGATAACTTAATGTTTCATCTTCCACTAAAGCGCGGTTTTGAATATGCCATCTTTGTAATTTATTCGCGTTAATTTTACTGTTCTTCCATTTCATCGCACCACCAGTTTCAATGATGATGTTCACATCTTTAGGCATATAGAATGGGGAACACATTTCAAAAATATCTAAGGAGGCTAAACCAGCGTAGTTCACATTTGTGCTATAACCATCATATCCACTTTCTAAGTCCGAACCACACATGTAAACCATGATTGTGTACTTATCTAACTTTTTGGCAAATGGATTAAAGGTACAACTGGAGAGTATTAGTCCTAAGGCTGTTAGTCCTGATGCCACTACTGCTTTTTTCATATTCCCACCTCCTAAGTGTGATTAATATTTTATATATTAATTGATATTTTTCAAGCAAATATAGATAAATACTAGAAAAAATAGGCAAATAAATATAAAACTATAAAATTGTTTTATTGACAAGTTCGTATGCGAACTGTAACATATTATTTGCGAGATTAGTTATGAATCAAAATAGAAGAAATGACATTATATTCCTCACTAAATACTTGGGGAAGTTAGTAGATAAAGACTTTGATTATCGACTAGCGAAATATGATTTGACTGGTCAGCAAGGTCGTATCCTTTTCTATATCGACAAGAAAACTAATTGTGAGAAACAAGAAGTTCATCAAAACGATATCGAACAAGAATATCACTTAAGCAAATCCACAGTCAGTGGAATTGTGAAAAGGATGGAGAAAAAAGGTGTTATCAGTATTGAAAAACAACATCCTTACGCAGTACTTAAACCCACGGATGCTGGTGAAAAGATTATAGAATCATTGCACCTGCAGAAAGATGACGCGGTTAATAAGCTACTAGATGGCTTATCAGAAAACGAAAAAGAACAGACTTGTAAGTTGCTTAATAAATTAATAGAAAACATGGAAGGAGGTAACTAATTATGTGGAAGAAAATCAAATTAATTCTTAAATCACTTAGACAATACAAAAAAGACGCGATTGTTACTCCTTTCTTTATGATTGGCGAAGCCGCACTTGAATGTGCCCTTCCATTTGTCATGTCCATGTTCGTGGATACTTTAAGACATATCACTAAAATTGAAGACTTCATGACACCATTTCCATATGCTAATGGTCCAATCCATTTAGAAGTTAGCTTATTCTGGCTCATCATCACTTTAGTGGGTATGGCACTTCTCTCATTAGCATGTGGTATTTTAGGCGGTGTCTTTGCTTCAAGAGCTTCCGTCGGTATGGCCGCAAATCTTAGAAGTGACATGTATAAGAAACTCGAAACATTTAGCTTTGCTAATATCGATAAATTCTCCGCCTCTAGTTTAGTCACTAGAATGACTACTGATATTTCCACAGTCCAAATGGCCTTCCAAATGGTCATTAGAGCGGTGATTCGCGCACCACTTCTGATGATTTTCTCCGCGGTCATGGCGTTCATTACCGGTGGTCAAATGGCGTGGATCTTTATTGGATTAATCCCAGCGATTGGTCTTTGCTTATTCTTAATTATTTCTGCAGCAATGAAAATTTTTAGAAAATTATTCAAGCGTTATGACTTATTAAACGAATCAGTCCAAGAAAACATCACTGGTATGCGCGTTGTGAAATCTTATGTTAGAGAAGATTACGAAAAAGAAAAATTCAATAAAACTAGCGATGGCATGACAGGTGAATTCGTTCGTGCGGAAAAGATTGTTGCACTCAATAACCCAGTTATGAACACTGGTATCCATTTATCTAACGTTTTAATTATCGGTATCGGTGCTTATTTAATCGGCAAAGATATTGAAAATGGTACAGTGGGCAAGACATTAAGTATCGGACAAATGTCCGCGTTAGTCACATATGGTATTCAAATATTAATGTCCTTAATGTTTGTTTCTATGATCATGGTCACGTTAGTCATGTCCATTGAAGGTATTAGAAGAATTGGTGAAGTTCTTGAAGAAGAACCAACAATTAAAAATCCAGAAAATCCAATTATGGAAGTCGCTAACGGTGATGTTGTCTTTGACAAAGTTAACTTCAAATATTCTGAACACGCAGAAAAGAATGCGTTAGAAGACATTAATGTAAATATTAAATCGGGTCAATTCATAGGCATCTTAGGTTCAACGGGTTCTGGTAAGACATCATTAGTGAACTTAATTTCTAGACTATACGACATTCAAGAAGGTTCATTAAAAGTCGGTGGACACGATGTTAAAGAATACGATTTAGAAGTCTTAAGAAATAATGTCGCAGTTGTTTTACAAAAGAACTTCTTATTCAGCGGCACTATCGCGGATAACTTAAGATGGGGTAATTTGCACGCGACAGATGAAGAACTCCAAGAAGTTTGTAAGATTGCTCAAGCGGAAGAATTCATTGAATCTTTCCCACAAAAATATAACACTCGAATTGAACAAGGCGGTTCTAATGTTTCTGGTGGTCAAAAACAAAGACTTTGTATCGCTCGTGCGTTACTAAAGAAACCAAAGATTTTAATCTTAGATGACTCCACTTCTGCGGTTGATACCAAAACCGATAGATTAATTAGATATGGTTTAAAAAATGATTTGCCTGAAACCACAAAGATTGTTATCGCTCAACGCATTTCTTCTATTGAAGACGCAGATCAAATCATCATTATGGATGATGGTAAAATCAACGCTATCGGCACACACACTGAGTTATTAAAGAATAACCATATCTATCAAGAAATTTACTACACACAAAATAACCAAGGAGGTGATAGATAATGCCTCCAGTGAGAATTAAAGAAAGAAAGAGAGCTAAGAAAGGCACTCTTAAGAGAATATTAAAGGAATTATTCAAGAGATATCCTGGTCAATTAATCGTCTCCGCATTATGTATTGTCTTTAATATATTTGCGAACTTATCTTCATCTATCTTTATGAACTTTGTTACAAAAGTTCTTTCCGTATGTATCTTAGATGGAACAAACCCACTCGTGGGTTCTCACCCAACTGAAGCAATGGGTATCACACTTAACACAAATGTTACTGTGTTAGTTACTATCTTAATTGTGATTTATACATTAGGTGTCTTTGCCTCATGGTTCTGGAATAGAACAATGGCCATTGTCACACAAAAGTTTATGAACATCTTTAGAAAAGCGATGTTCAACCACATGCAAGATCTACCTATTAGATACTTTGATACACACGCTCATGGTGCGATCATGTCCGTTTACACAAACGATATCGACACCATTAGACAATTTATCTCTCAAGCTTTGCCAAGCTTCTTAAGTGCTGGTTTAGCGGTTGTCTTCAGTTTAACTGTTATGTTAATGAACAGCGTTTGGATGTCCCTTGTCGTCATTTTCTTCGCCTTCTTAATGTTACTCAACACCATCTTTGTGGGTGGAAAATCCGCGAAGTACTTTGTTAAACAACAAGTTCAAATGGCCAAGGTTGAAGGCGATATTGAAGAAACTATCCAAGGTCTAAAAGTTGTTAAAGTCTTCTGCCACGAAGAAAAATCTGCGGAAGATTTTGATAAGTTAAATGAAGAACTTAGAAGACATAGCACAACAGCAAATATCGCTGGTAACACAATGATGCCTATCAATGGTAATATCGGTAACTTCATGTATGTTACGACCGCGATTATGGGCATCTTAATTATCGTTATTCCAGGATTTAATAATGTTTCATTATCCTATCCATTTGTCCAAGAAGTTAATAATCCAACTGAATTCTTAAATGTTATCGTTTCATTCTTAATGTTATCTAGAATGTTCTCTAATAACATCAATAACTTCTCACAACAAGTGACATTCATCGTTATGGGTATGGCGGGTGCCTCTAGATGCTTCGATTTACTCGATGAACAAAAAGAAGTCGATGAAGGCTATGTTGAATTAGTCCATATCAAGAAACATGAAGATGGGACATTTGAAGAAACTACAGAAAAAACTAGAGACTTCGCTTGGAAACATCCTCATAAAGCGGATGGCACAGTGACATACACTGAGCTTAAAGGCGACATCATATTAACGGATGTTGATTTCGCTTATACACCTGATAAGCCAGTCTTACATGATGTCTCTATTTACGCCCATCCAGGTCAACAAATTGCCTTTGTCGGCGCAACTGGTGCGGGTAAAACCACAATTACTAACTTATTAAACCGTTTTTATGACATCGCAGACGGCAAAATCAGATACGATGGCATAAATATTAATAAAATTAAAAAAGATGACTTACGTCGTTCATTAGGCATTGTTTTACAAGACACCAACTTGTTCACAGGAACAGTTATGGAAAATATCCGTTATGGCAGATTAGACGCTACTGATGAAGAAGTATATGAAGCAGCAAAGATCGCTAATGCATATGACTTCATCATGCGTTTACCAGAAGGATTTAACACCATGCTTAACGGTGATGGTTCTAACTTATCACAAGGTCAAAGACAATTATTATCTATCGCCCGTGCCGCAGTCGCGGATGCACCTGTGATGATTCTTGATGAAGCGACATCATCAATCGATACTAGAACCGAAAAGTTAGTTCAAGAAGGTATGGATAAACTTATGCAAGGTAGAACAGTGTTCGTTATCGCTCATAGATTATCCACAGTTCAAAATAGTAACGCGATTATGGTCTTGGACCATGGACGCATTATAGAACGCGGTAGCCACGCAGATTTAATCGCTCAAAAAGGAGTTTATTATCAGCTATATACTGGTGCGTTTGAGCTTGAATAAACCTTAGGGAGGCAAGTCCTCCCTTTTCTTTACAACAAAAAAGAAATTTATATATAATATTTATACAACAATCGTTGTAATTAGGTAGATTTCAAACCATCCGAGGGTTATCTATCTATTTTTTATTATTTGCTACAAGTAGTAGTAACAATAATGTCATGAAAATGATAACCATTTCCATAGGCATCATCTCCTTTCGATAACATATGTTTAGCTATCGACTGTTTCTCGATCGATCATAGGTGAGACGCCTAACTACAACGATTGGAGAAGATTTCTCCTCTCATTAAATACATAGGGGGCAAACTTTAAATTAGTTGCATTATTTTTAATATTTTTAAAATATATAAAAAATCCCGTAATTACGGGATAATTTTGAAGTATTCTATTTTACTAGATAAGTAATGATTAATGAATGAATGAATGTTCTATGTTTTTCAGCGTTATTATAAAACGCAATTGTATTTGTGGATTCTTTGAATTCCAATGTTTCATTTCTTTCTAATGGAAAACTTACTGCATCTTCAGTGGCTAAGTTAACTTCTTTACTTTCTTTAACTCCATCAGTAGGACTATAAGAACACATCACCACTTCAGCATTAACATCCACACCACTGACATCAACATTTAGTTCATAATCGTGATGAGGTTTGTAATAGTTTTGTACTGTTGCTTCGATTTTGATTATTTCTAAATCAAATGTGAAATAGATTAATCCATCGTAACTACCAGTACCAATAGTTAAGGAGGTATCACTTCCTGCATCACCACCCACAAGTTGGGTAGCGCACTTTTTTCCACCTAATGAAGTAAGGGTGTTATCAGCTTGGCTATTAATGAGATTTGTAAGCGCGGTATCAAAGGCATCTGTGCCTAATTGAGAGCCACTTGCTAATCCACTTCTAGTTTTATCGCCTTTAAACACTATTTCTTTTGTGGCTGTTTCACCCCAACTAGGTGTATCTGGAGTATCAGGTGTATCAGGGATATCTGATTCTTTTCTTGTATTACAAGCACTTAATGAAAGCATTAATGGAATAAGTAGTAATAATAAAGACTTTTTCATATTATCTTTGTTCCTTCTTTAGAATAACAAAATAGAATAAGCATATATATGCTGCCGCACCAACGGCAAATAATGCGGATGTTAAATAAATCTTATATCCCACAGTTGTGGTAATCGCGATTGGGAAGACACTCGCTTGAAGCGAATATATCATATTAAATCCCATGGAATAGTAGATGTTATTGGAGTATTCGTAAAGAACACCGAGAATCATACCAATGCCGAAGACGAATAAGAGTTCTAATAATTGTAATGGATCAATATGTCCATATTCGTAATAGAGCATACCAAAGAAGTGGAATGCGGTATATACCGCTGCGGTAATAGCGATACGGACAAACTTATGTCCTAAAGATAAGTTCTTTTGTAATAAGAATCTGAATAAGATTTCTTCTTCTACAACTGTGATAACTACAGAAACAAATCTTAAGATTTCGTGTGTATTAACGCCATCGCTATAGAATACTTTGGTGATATTGCTCCATAATGATTCCGTTGAAGAACCAGCGGCCACACGTAAATAGAAGATATTAAAAAACGCCGCAAAGAAAAGTGGGAGTAATATTAGCATATTTAACCATCTGGTTTTTCCGGTATATGATTTCGCTAATTTAGTGAAGATAGAGAACAAAATAATAAATACTAAATAGACGCTTCTTAAAATAATCTCAATCAAATAACAGAGGTCTGGATCATCTTTGATGAAAAGATATGTCGGGAATGAGATTAATATGACATAAATGACTAAGGCTATAGTAATGTAGAGAATGTTTTTGTTTTTCATAATCTCGTTTTAATAATTAAACATGTTTAATAAAAATAAACAAGTTTATGATTATCCAAAATCAAAAATAAAAATCATCATTTGATGATTTCTACTTTTTAATTTTTTTATTTTTGAGAATATTTCATTTAACGAGTAATACTTAGTAAGCTTGAGTAATAAGTAACTGTGGATTCACTATTTTCTAATGTGAATAGTACTGCTTTGTTAGTAGCGTTACTCACTGCGTAATAAACAGAAACTATATTATCTTCTTTATGAATTAAAGAATCAGGTTCATTAGAATTAAGTGAGAAATATTGATCATTAATGTGATAGATACCACATCCGAAGTAATCAATCGTACCTTTTTCAATAGTTAAGGAATCTTTATGTGATGGTCTTTTAGAATCAAAAGACACTACTTTTGTGATTCCATCATCTATCACTAATGCACGGTCATTAGACATATATGTTGTGTAAATATAATCGTATTCAAATGGTAAAACTACTTTACCTCTTTGATTAACCGCACCATACTTGCCTTCCACAACGCAAACAATCATATCGGCGTTATCAACCTTTATAGGGTTCATATTAGTGAGAATGGATAATTCGTTAAGGTTACCATCATAGATGGTCTTAGAATCAGTGTTATAGTAGTTATCGCCTAATCTTTCAAACGCACCTAAATTAATTCCAGTGACATTATCATGTAATTCGCCAGTAGCGTCGATAATATATGTTTCTTTAGTGGGAGAAAGAATCTTTTTATCTGAGATAATCTTTAGATTTGCATAAGCGTAGGTATATATACCTCTGGCGTTTTTAAATGAATGAATATCATTTGTGGCTGTTCCTAATAAATAGTTCACAGTGATAGCTTCTTTTTTCGCATTTAAATAATTGATGCGATATGTTTCTAAAGAATATCTTTCACCCAGTTCATTGATATAGTCATAGTTATTATTGTTTTGATCTAACTTCACACTGTTTTGATAAATCAAATAATCACCCACGAAGAATGATGAATCCGACTTTGGATCGGTGAAGGAAGAAATTTCATTACCTTTATTATCAAAGATAATGTATCTAGAACTATTTTTAATTCTTTGATATCCAGGATGACCAAAGTCATCAAGTAAGACATAGTCTAATCCTTGAACTGTACTTCCAGAACCATAGTCATCACCCATATTTGTGGAGTGAACTGTGGCATTACCATCTTCACTATAGTGATAGTAATAACTTGTATCATCAAATTTGACATCACAGTAATAGATGTCTTTTTGGTTAATACCACTTGTGATAGTTAATGTTTTGTATGTTTTTTTAGAATTCTCAATTAATTTATTTCCTAATCCATCCATGACGGAAACACCTTCTGATGTGACATAGGATATATATCCTCCCGCCACTGTTGATGGATATGTTTTATATGTATCTGATGTAGAAATGCTAGCGACTTCTTCATTAAGAAGCGTACTGAAAAAAGATATTTGTTCACCATTATTTCTAATCACAAAACCATTAGATACTGTTAGTGTTTCTTCCTCAATAAGAGAGGCGAATTCTTCTTCTAAAGAAAAGTCGCTAAAAATATTCTTTTTAATCGCCTTGGTGTTAGCTTTTAAAACTGCATTAGAAACAACATCACCTTTCTTGTTGCCGCTAGTTTTATTGCCGCAAGAAGGCAAGGCTATTAGGGATATTAAAGGAATGAATAATAGTCTTCTCTTCATATCAATATTTTATATTAAAGTTTGATTTAATCAAAAAATTAGTTTTCTTTCCAAAACTTAATAGCTTCATATGGCCAGTTTTTGGCAATGGTCTTTTCTCCTAGACCCACACCATGACCAACTTTTCCATATTTAATATATTTAACAGGGACATCATGTTTAATGAGTTCATCAATCATAAGGTCACTATTAACATGTTTAACAGATCTATCGATATCTCCTCTCCAAATAAATGTCTTTGGATAGTTAGAAGAAACATGATGGTAAATATTACCAATTTCTAAAGCATCTTTATCTTTTTCACCAGCGAAATACTTTCTTGTAGTTCTATGAGTAATCTTCTTTTCTAAAGAAATAACTGGATATACAAGCATTAATAAATTTGGTTTAGGAAGACTATATTTACCATAACCATATTCTTCCACACCAAATAAAGCGCACATATGTCCACCTGCAGAGAATCCACAAAGAGAATAATTATCTAAAGATAACTTATATTGATCTTTTACATCATGTAAAGCATGAGCAATATCTTCTACAGGATGAGGATAATGGGCTTTATCTTTGATACGGTATCTTAAAACAAAGGCATTATATCCTTGTTCTTGGAAGAATTTAGCTACTGGATGTCCTTCTCTAAAAGTGCATACCATACGGTATCCACCACCAGGACAAACAACCACAACAGGAGCATTTTTATCTTCCACTAGATAGGGGGTTAATTCATACGCATTTTCATGAAGTAACTCTTTGTTATATTTATGCCACACTAATAAATCCATAAATTCCGTTGTCTATTCTATATTAAAATAGAATTATTATTCAAACAAAAAAAGAAAAGAGGATAAACCATGTTCTCTATTTCAACATTAATTTTTAAGATTATTCCCTGCCGATGCTGCGGTTACAGCGGCATTAATAACAACGATTAGCCAAATGAACCAGTCAATCAATGAGAGAATGCCGAGAAGCAAGGAAAAGATATAAACTGGTTTAGCAATGAATATGTTATTACTTTGATATTTATATCAATTACTTTCTTTCTTGGACAAGAAGTTGAGGTTTACTATTTAGCACTCGCATATTCGCAGGTATAGATTCGGTTAAGAACACGTTACTACCGATAGTAACATGATCCCCTATCACTACATCTCCGCCTAAAATAGAGACACCTGCGTATATAGTGACATTATTACCAATTGTAGGGTGGCGTTTCTCACCTTTCATCTTGCTACCTTTCGCTAATGAAAGAGCGCCTAATGTCACTGATTGATAAATCTTTGCTCTTTGCCCTATCATTGTTGTTTCACCAATAACAATACCTGTACCGTGGTCGATAAAGAATGGAGATGCAATTGTGGCACCGGGATGAATATCAACCCCAGTATCTTTATGGGCTTCTTCAGAGATAATACGAGCGAATAACTTCTCATTTAATAAATAAAGTTCATGCGCAATTCTATAGTATCTGATGGCTTTAAAACCAGGATACGCAAGAATGACTTCTTCACGAGAATCCACCGCTGGGTCACTATCCATAAAGAAGGTTAAGTCATCATCTAATTGTTTTCTAACTAAAACTAATTTATTAGCAAACTTATTTGCTTCCTCTATGTTCTTCCTAATAGTAGACAAATATAGTTCTTTAACTTTCTCTAAATCATTGCTACAACTCAAAACATAGTTCTCTGCGGAGTAATAAAATTCCATAATTTCTTTACTACAAATGCATTTATATGGAGAGTCAGTAGATTCTTCTATATAGTCACCACGATCAGCTTGTTTGATTGCGGCATTGATAATATAACTAGATAGACTTTGTCTATTCTTCTTAGCAGCGGCTTCTAATAGTTCTTTATCTTCGTTAGATAATCTAATGTTAATTCGATTTGATTTGTTAAGTTGAGACATAGTATCACCTCGGAAATATGATATCATTTGTACATCTTTTGTACATACATTTTTGTAGTTTCATCTTTCGAATTTTCTTTACGCGTATGTAAAAATACTTGCGCACATCTATATACATAAATATAATTAATCGTGTTAATAGCAAACCCACAGTAATGTGGCGACGCAAAGCTATAGGGTCTTAATTGAAGACAGCCAGTTGCCGAGGAGATAAAAGCCGCGGCTTTTTATTTCTAAGGAAAAGAGAATTAAAAATGAATTGCCACAAGAAAAAAGTAATAGCATTAATTGGTGCGATCGCGAACCTCACTTTTTCTTTTGGCGTCGCGGGCGCAGCTACTCTCGCGTGGTACAATTCAAATAAGGTCACTCGTTCTGAAGGACCATCAATCCAATCTGTTTCACGTAGTTTAGTCATCGATGAATACGCAATTTTAAAATATAACGATGACTTAAAAGCTGGTGTTTCATATGTTAACGATTCAAATCAATTCATCTTGCCTGACTATGACCAATACATTAAAGCAAGAAACATTTACTCCAACATCGTTATTAGAGCAGAACTCTCATTCCCAAAAGGTTTGAATACCACTAATAAAGCAGTTGAAATCGATATTCTCAAATTAGCTACATCCACATTGAAAGATAAAGATGGTATCAGATTATTAACTTCTAATGTTGCTCAATTCCAATGTATCGCTACTCAATATACTCCTCAAAACAGTGATACTCCTGTTTCAATTGCAGTAGGTATTTCTGAAAATCAAGGTTCATATAAGAGTGTTGATGATGCTATGTATAGAACTTCTATTGCATACTTCGCATCAAGAAAAACGCCAACCACATTTATTTCATTGATGAATGGGCAACCTGTTGATCCAGATAATGGACATAGAATTACGCTTGTTCCTGAATTATATAATGTCGGCACAATTAAACATTCAGTTATTTATATTGAATGTTCATATAATGAAAAACTAGTCGATGGCTTCGTTGAAGATCACCCAGATGAACCAATTCATAATCTAGAAGGTGATATTACAAATATTAACTTCTCTATTAGAGACTTCACTGATAACCCATTTGGTAAAAACAGCACTGGTCAATACATTCGCATGAACGATGTTGGTGGATCCTACAGTGGTCAATACTTATCATCTTATGTTGGCGATTCTAATAATAGAATCTTAGATGGTTCGTTATCATCAGGTGATGAGACTGTTGGAGAAGCATCAGGAATTAACTCTTCCGATAATTTAATTGGAGTCAATGATTATATGAGAAGCGATAAGAGCAAAATGTATGCTTCTAATCAAATTGATCACGCTTCATTAACATACGATAGAGGTAATGGAACTTATAAAACCAGCAATAATCACTATGTTGGTAATAATTCAAATACAAACGGTATTGTTTCTAGTTCTAATGCTGATGGATTACAAAACTCACTTGCATACAACGGTTATGATGCTGATGTTAGACCAATTTCTCATAATACGATGAAGATGCAATATGATTCATCGGATTCCAAGATTGCATATTATGGAGCTAGCAAGAGCCCAGTAAGTTTATATAGATATCACGAAAACGACATCGTTAGTGCTACACTAACTGGTTTTACTGTGACTGGTCCTACAGGCGAACACGCCATTTATAGTGTTGGCGCATATTTCAATTTAAAAGGTGTTTCATGCGTTGCAACATACACAAAACCAGACAACACTACATTCACTCTTAATGTCGCTTCTGTTTGTACATACACCACTACTGGTGAAGGTACATTAATCCCAGATAAAACAGTGTTTACTAATATTGGTAGTCCAAAAACAATTAATGTCACATACACCGATAGAGGTGTAACGATGAATGGGTCATTTAATATTACCGTCTTAGCGGACATCCTTGAATTCATCGAAATTACATCTTTACCAAACAAGACGACATTCGTTAAAGGTGAAGCCTTTGATTTAACAGGACTTGTTGTCACAGGACACTTTGCCACAGTTGGTGATTTAGATGTTACATCAGACTGTTTATTCAAAATCAATGGTTCTTATTATTCAAATAATCAAATCTTAAATATCTCCGGAAACAATTTAATTGTTACTGTCGAATATAACGGTGGCGCAACAAAAGGTGAGTTCTATAGAGACAAGACATTCACAATTAGCATCAACAACTATATTATTGATATCGAATCCACTAACGAAGTTATTTCTGTCGGTGGAAATATCACATTAAGTTTCTCGTTTAACGGGAATGTGGATTGGGTGATTACCGGAACAACCGGTTCTTTGTCATTCTCAAGTTCTGATGCAACCGCTACTACATCCACAACCACTTATACTGGTTCTGATTTTGCAAATCAATCTGGAACAATCACTATTTATGGTTTATCAGCAGGTACTTCAACAGTTACTGCAACCATTAACGGAACAAGTATTAAAGATACATGTATTATAAGAGTTACAGACGGTTCTGAAGTTTACGCAACATACACAATTACATCTACAAGTGCTGTTACCGCAAGTGATGATGTTCCATCTGGCTCAACCGCCACATATTCATCTACGTATAACACCAAATATCAATTAACAAATGGTAATTCCATGACCTTAACTTTAAGTGGTTATACGGGTTATAAAATTACAGGCATTATTTTAAGCATGAGATCCAACGCCAGTGGGGGTGCTGGTCATTTTGAAGCCACTGTCGGCGGAAGTACAGTTATTTCATCTATTGCTAACGCATCATTTAATGATGCTTCTTGGAATGGGGCTTGGTCAACCACTTATGTAAATATTGAACCTAGCATTTCAGTACAAAGAACTGTTAGTAATGGAGAAGATGTTCAATTAGTTATCACATCCACTGCTAACTCAATTTATTGTCAAAGTTACACAATTTATTATGAAAGAGGTTCAGTCGCAAGTGTTCAATCTTTAATACTTAAAGATGGCGAAGTTATTCTCAATAGCAGTTCAAAAAATATTACAAGCGGTGTTATTGGTATGAAATGGACACCAACCGCTGTTGTCACATATACAGATAGTACAACAAATAATTCAGTTGTTTGGTCCATCGTCAGCGGACAAAGCAACAAAAATATTACTATTGACCCGAGTTCTGGCCAAATCACATTAAATACTGCTTCAGGTACTGCGGTAATTAAAGCCACTACTACAGATATGGATTCAGGTGGTAATAATGTTACTGCACAATTCACATTGAATTGGTCTAATTTAACGAAGGTTTTAGATTCCATTAGTCTTGACACGACAAACGTTACAAAAACATTTGAAGTAAATGATACATTTACATATAGTGGTTTAGTTGTGACAGCAAATTACACAGATGATACACACGCAATTATTGCAAGTGGGTACACTGTTTCTACACCAGATATGACAACTCCTGGCACAAAGACTGTAACAGTTACATACATTGAAGGTGACGTTACAAAGACCGCTACTTACACAATCACAGTTACTGGCGATGAACCACTTCCAGATTACGTCAGATTAACATCAGTAGATGATATTGATAGTTCTGGTGTGTATGTTTTAGGTGTTGAAGAAACTGGCTTCCATTATAGTGGAACAAGTAACTGGGGCTTAACTGCATTGCCAGCAAATCAAACACCAATTTTCTACACCTTAACAAAGACTGGTGCAAATACATTTACTGCATCAGCTAATATTTCTGGTACAACATATTACTTAACTGTTCCTGCTTCAAAAGCTTGGTCAATGTCGACAACTTCAACTGATTTAAGATTAGGCACCACATCAAATGCTTCTGGTGATGGCGATTACGCAATTGCAAATCCTGATACAACTACATTCCATTTAAGAATTAATGGTTCAAGTGGTTTAAGAGCTTATGAAACCCCAACAGGTTCAATGGCATATTTCTACAAGTTCAACGGAACAGTTGTTCCACCAGCACCAACACTAACAAGTATTGCTGTTAAAACGGAACCTACAAAATTGTCATATACAGCTGGTGAATATTTTGACCCAACAGGTTTAGTTATCACACTTACATATAGTGACAACTCAACAGAAGATGTTACATACGCAGGGCACACAAATGACTTTACATTTACTCCAAGCACCAACACTGCATTAACTACAAACCACACAAGTGTAACTATTGGTTATGGTGGTAAAACATGCAGTCAAGCAATTACTGTTACTTCTAGCGGGTCTCAAGAAGAGACGATAGTTATGTCATTAGATTTCACGCAGGACTTCTACGGAATTTCAACAACACAAGGAAATCAAACATTAACTGGTGACGGAGCTGGCTTAGTGTTTGGCGGAGGAACTGGCGCGAAAGCATCAGGCTCAATTCCTTCCTCAACATCTTATATTCTCTTTGGTAAAGCAGGAGCATATTTAAAGAACGTTTCTGCTCCAGATGGTTATTATATTTCATCAATTACATTCACATATTCAAGTGGTGTTTCAGGAAATGTTGTCCTAAGCATTAGCTATAGTAATGCAGAATTAGATTCTCCATCTAATGCAACTAATTTAGCTAAAGCAACGAAAAATGGAGTTATTACATTAACTAATTCAAACCAAAGTAATTCATACTTCATGTTATATGTAACAAACAGTTACAACTGTCAGATTGTTAATATAACAATTACATATACAAAGAAAGCTTAGAAAGGAGCGCACTATGAAATTGCCAAAAATATTTAAAAGCAAAAAAGCAAGATTAATAACACTACTATCTAGCGTAGTAGCCACTTTAAGTGCGGCCTTAATTATATCTACAGTTTCTTGGTTCAGTGCTATGGAAACAATTGAACCAGAAGACAATCTTGATGGTGCTATTCTTACAAGTTATTTCGATCATATCGATAATCCGCCAGACGAAAGTGTTTATCCACATGGATCTGCGGCAAATCCATATGTTATTACAAGACCTGTCCACTACTATAACTTAGTCAGATTACATGAAGGTGGCGAATATGGCTTTGACAATTTAACATATTTCCAATTTGGTAAAACTAATATTGATGGAACAGGTAATACTGAACCATTATTCTATGAATACAATGATGACGGTGTTATTCAAGAAGGTGAATATACTCCATATTTAAATATGTCTTACTATAGTGGTTCTAATGCTTTAGTTCCTATCGGCTCTTCAAGACATCCATTTGAAGGACATATTATTGGCAATAATCTTACAGTTGAGAACTTAAACGTTACAGGTGTAGGATTATCCGATATTGGTATCTTTGGTTATGTTGCATCTAATGCATCAGTTAATAACCTATATTTCGAATCTCCAAAGATTAATGTTAACAATGCAAACGCTACAGCGCCTGGCTCTATCGGTCACGCCGCTCACGCAACTCACGTATATATCGGTTATTTAGCTGGACACGTTTACAATCCAAACGTTTTCAATAATGTTTATTTAAATAACTGCACTCTTTATAACACCACTGGAAATGATTATGAAATGATCAACACCTATGGTTATTTCGGCCATACTGACGAACCGCTACAATCAACATCTGATTCCAGTTCATACACTTCACAATTAGTTGCGAAAAATGCATATGAAGCTCTTGAATACACATATTCAACAGGTTACAGCAATCCATTAGCACGTAGATATACAAACGAAGTACAATCAGGTAATTTCTCTGGTGCTGTTTCTTCATCAAATTCATCAGATAATGTATATACAATTACTCAAAAAGATAAATCAGGCACCAAGCCATATTCATTATCTTCTATTGGTTATTCTTCCGGTGATGCTGGTTCATCAAAATATATTAGATATATTAAGAATGTTAACGGTGAAGAACGATATGTTGAAATTAACGATATTGAACAAGAAAACATCTTAACTGACAAACCAGAATATATTGAATATCCAACAGATCAATGGGGTAATCCTCTTGAACCAATCGATCATACAAATGACCCAACATACGATTTCTATGGGATGAGTGATGGTTCATACATTTTCTATGACAAGATTGATGAACAAAATGGTCAATGGAAATACGCAGAAGTTTCTGCGGATTTAACTAAACCTTCAACAGGTGCTGTTTCATTAAACTGCTTCACTATTTCTTATGAACAAACAGTTAGCAGTGTTACCAAGAAATATTTCTTAAAATACTTAGCTGGTTCTAATGGCGAGTACGACAAATTAGTGCCTGAAGAATGGGGAAGCGATACTCCACCACAGGAAGACAAATACTATTTCTGTTTCAAAACAACATTTGGTAGTAACGGTGCATCCCGTTTCACAGAATGTGGTACTGAAGCTGAATATTATATTTATTCACCGGTGGGCAAAAAGTATTTATGTACATACGCGCCACAAAACGTTCACTCAAATACGCCTGTCTTAGACGCAAATTTAGTTCATACACCAATCTTCGTTCCTGAAGAAGGCATTACAGTTTCTGGTAGTAAGAAACACATGCCAATGAAATTCACCATTGGTGGTCCAAAAACTCAAATCTCTTACGACTCATTTGATAATAAATATACAGGTGATGGCCGTAATGTTAACGACGACTTTGATGACAACGCAGGTCGTACAGCAGGACCATACAAAGGTGCTTTACAAGGTTCAAATATTACAAATCAATTTGGAATCTTTGGTGGACATAAGATGACTGCTGACTGTGTTGGTGGTTTCTTCACCATTGGTGACTTTATTGAAAATCAAACCACAACATTAAACAACGCAATTAACTATAGATTAACTTCTCAATCTAGTGAAATTACTGATGATTCCACTCTTGTTATCGCTGGATTTAAGGGCGAGCAAACAAACACATATTCTCTCGACTACGCAATGTCTACACAAACACAAAACAACCGTGCCGTCTTACAAGTTAAAGAAGTTAGAGATAGTTCTGGTTACGTTTTAAACGAAACCACAGGTGTTGCTAAGTTAGTTCTTAAACACGTTCCAGGTACAAATGGTGCCTTTACACTATTTGATGGAAGTGGTTATTTAGCATTCCCTAAAGGTGGAGGCGTCTTTCCCAATGGTACAAGCTCATCCAACTGGTTAAGAACATATGACTACGATGTCATTCACGAAGAAGGGCACGAAGAAGCTAGATTCCCATACGCACAATGGAGATTCTCCGCATTTGTGCAATATGGTTACTACACCAGATACAGATTCCAAAACGTTGGTGATCCAGATAGATACTTATGCTACAACATCGGTAGTAACGTATTTGCGACATATTCATTGCAAAAATACATCAACGAGGCTGCTGAAAAAGAAATAACTGTTACAGGTTTTGATAATAACAACGTTAATAATGACCCAGTTACGGGTTATCCAAACGCTAGATGTTGGTTCTATATTTATAAACAACAATATGGTCAAACAATTCAAAACGTTCATTTTACAGTTGCTAAAAAAGTAGATATCCAAGGTACAACATATCCATTCAAACATGTTACCTACTATAACCTTTTAGGTTCTGATCAAGAAAACAATCCAACAGATTATGCAAAATACACTAACTTTACAGTTAATCCATCATTCAACGTTTACTTCGATACACAACAAAGCCAAGTTCAATATTTCGACTCCTTAATCGAAGTTTGGAAGAGAGTTAACTTAATTAGTGAATTACATCCTGGTGATACAGTTATGTTTGCCGCAAAGACGGGTTCAGGTAATACTCCACAACATTACTTCATGGGTTCGCAAGCGAATAACTATCGTAACAGATCGAGTAGTGTGAACTTCACACCACCATATGTAAAAGCGCAGAATGTGCCGACTAATGCAGCTCGGTTTACGCTTGCAAAATCAGATCGAGGGTGGCGGTTTGATACGGGAAACGGTTTCTTATATGCATGTTCATCAACACAGAACTATCTAAGGACAGAAGCATCACCTGATAATAATGGTAATGCTGACTGGTCAATTTCTATTACCACTGATGGTAATGCCACAATCATTGCTCAAGGTAACTACACACGTAATAGATTACGTTATTATAACCAAACGTCTTGGTGGGGCGGTGGCTCTGGTTACTTTAGTTGTTTCAATAGTTCAACTGGCTATGACATTCAAATTTATAAATTAGCACAATCAAGCGCTGATAGAGCGACTTATGTTGGTGATTTAATCAATAACTTCGAACCATTTAGAATGGACGCAGTGGGTCCAAACATTGAATATCATTCTGAATATATGAAGATGAACCAAGCTCCATCAGTTATTAATACCCCAACTGTTGGTTCTAGATTTTATCCATCAGTACAATTCAAAAATGCTATTACATTGATGATAGACAACAATGGTTCTAGAGACTTAGGTACACTTACATTTGAGTGTACGTCTACAAGCACGATACCGTACTTCAAACTGGCGGATTCATCGACAGAGAGCCTGGTTGAAGCGGGCGCAGTTGATACGAGTCCGTCTAACGCATCGCATTCATACCTGCTTAATATAAACGCAATGAACATATCAACACTTGCGTATGCCTACATAAAAGGTGTTGGTGATGCAGTTGAGCCATTCGAATACTGTACTGCTGATGATCCAAAGATGACTAAATACCTAGTTATCCTCGGTGCCGCAAATGATGTTCATATCACTAATGTGACATTCACCTTCAATAGTGTTCCAGGTAATATTGGTTACGGTGGTAAGGTTGACTATAGATCTGCAACATATAACGCATCTACAGGTGCATATACAGGTTCAGTCGCAGGTGGAAACGAAGTCGACTTCTCCGCATTAAGTATTTACATCGACGTTAAACGCACTGGACAAAAGATTGATATTAATGTCACCTTTACTCCAGGTACCAATGGCAATCCAGGTGTTTATACAGTCACAATTGATAGTACAAAAACACTATTAACTGAAGATCTGGAAATCAACTTCTTCAAATACGATAACAACCTGTCGACACTGGTTGTTGTGGTTAATGGTGTATCGACAACCTACTACACTGGAACGGTGTCAGTAATAGTTCCGGCAAATAACACGCCGTGATGACGGCACACTATTGCTACTCAAAATTACATAACTTCTATAAAATAGATTTGTATGAAGAAGAACAATATCTTACGAATCTTATTAGAAATAATATCCGCCATAGTATCTTTCGCTATCGGCGGTTTTTCTTTTTACTTAGCCTATCTCCAAAACTGGTGGTTTATCACTATCGGTGTTCACTTCATGTTTGAAGGATTATTTATCTTTGTGCCAATGTTTATCAAAGATGAATATAAGGCTATGAGAGTGCAAGGTGTATTTCAAATCATAAGTGTTGTTATTATGATGGACTACCTACTTGTCATGTCCTTATGGAACGATCCAAATAAAACAATGATTTATTGGCCTATATCTTATTTGATATTTGGAGGTGTTGCGGTATTCAAACTATTAACTTCACTAGTACTCCATATTTCAATTATGAAAGAATACGTACCACTATCACACGCTTATAGGAATAATGATTTATTATCTGCATTTTATCTGATTCTTATTGTTGAACTGACTTTAATGAATCAATTCTTCCCAGGAGTTAATTTAAATCCATTTACATTCTCATTTACTGACAAACCAATTTGGGTTTACATCATAGATGTAGCTGCAAATGCCACTTTTACCATCATTGCGGCCCTATTAGCCTTATCAATCGATATTCGTAGTAAAACAAAAGAATCGCTCTCTACGCTCGGTAAAATCAAACATACTATTGCTTGGTTTAATGAACATGAGATGTCAATGTTCTTTGGATTGATCTTTACAGTCTATCTAGCATCGTTAGCGTTAATCAACTTAAAACAACACTGGGTTTATATCGTTCTCGCTGCGTTCTATCTTGGAACAGGTGCGATAAGATTAATTAACTATATTTGGCATAAGAAAATAGTTAAAGAAGTTGGTGATAATAAGTTCGCAGAAAACCGCAAATCATCATTCATATTATTGTTTGATACTTTTGCTTATTTCTTATTCTCTGGTGTTATTACATTCGCCGCAGTGTTCATGATGTCCACTGATGCAGCATTAGGAAAGAATATCCTATTATTTTTATTCATCATTGCGCCATTTGGTTTATTAAGATTTATTAATGCAATTAAAACCATTAGAGTCAGTAGAAGAGAAAACGATACCTATAAATTAGGTGTTGGTTATATATCTTTAATAAGCGCTTTCTGCTCTTTACTTGAAATTGCCGCAATCAGTACATTTTTCGCGCCTAAGATTCTCAAATATATCGCAGTTATATTCAATGCCGCAGTTCTTCAAGTTGTGGTTATTGTGGTATGTATATCATTCATAGTTCACTTCTTTAGAAGTTTGATTATTAATCGAAAAGGAAGAGAGAAAAAAGAAGCAAAGAAAAAGCTTGAAGGGAAATAATTCCAAGGATTTTATTTTTTACTCTTTATATTGTTTTTAGGTTTTTGTTTTGATTTAATATTGGTGCTGGATTCGTATCGAGTGCGACCTTTATTGGTCTGCAGGCTTCCAGCTTTTTTTATCTCTGGATACGATACGCCAACAATGTAAGCTGGGTGATTATTTTTGAAATAGATTCTAAAAAAGTGATTGGTTTCTTTTTCATTTAAAAACCCTCCTACTAAATACATAGGGGGCTTTTTGATATTTTTTGCAAAATTTAGTTTAGATATCCAAATCAGCGATTTCTTTAATTGAGGTTTCACGTAAGGTCTTAAAGAATTTATCTTCGCTCATTGGAGAATAGAAGAATCGACCTTGGAATCCACTATCACGGACATCATCATGTAATAAGTCAGCTTGTTGACGTCTTTCAACACCGACGAATGTCACGTTCATTCCTGCGTCGGTCGCATCTTTCCAAACATCGTTCGCACGTTGTAAAGCAACGTCATCATTAATAATATTTAAGATAACATCTCTAGAAATCTTAACTTCTTTAAATCCTAAAACTTGAAGTTGATCGAGTCTTAATAATTCACCACGATATTGGTCACACACCAAGATTTCATTTTCATAATGGATGTCACGGAATTCATCATAATGATCCATAATGTCAGATTCAGGAACTTCGAAGCAAATGAATCCTTTTGGAACACTGTATTTCTTAGATAACGCTTCAAAGCTATCGTTGAATGCTTTGTTAGATAAGGTTTGATAGTCAACGTTTAATGATAAGTGATCAAGACCCATAGATTTGAAGAATGGTAAATCTGCGACTTGGAATAATTTATCTAAACAGTCAGTCATAGCTTCCGCGATCAATTCAACACGGTTATGTTTTGTAACGATATTGATTGCTTCACCAATATTAAGTGGTGCGTTAGTGAATGGGTCGTTTAATCTTAAGAGTAATTCCGCACCATGGATGCTTCTATCTCTATTGCCAACGATAGGTTGATATTCCATGAAGTATTTCTTCCTCTTGAAGGCTTCAAGAACATTTTGAAGCATGAATTCTTCTCTAGAAGCACTTCTAGTGTATTTATCTTCATTGAAGTAGATTAAATCGGTGTTTTTGCCTCTTCTAAGGCCCGTCATAACTTTTTCGGCATGATTTATCCAAGCTTTATATTCCTTGCTTGATTCAGGGTATTTGAAATCATAGTAAGAAATGTTTAATGGGGCTTGTTTAGAACCAACAGTAATACCTTTAGAGATGTTATAGATTTGTTCCACGATCGCAACAACTTCTTCTTTACTGCCCATAGGCATTAATAAAGCAAAGTTATCATTCTTATATAAGTATGGAGTTAAGTTAACTTCCATTTCTTCTCTTAACACATCGAAGAAGTTTCTCACGGCTTTGATATAACCATCATTACCAAGTGATTTGATAAGTTGAGGAACATTATCAATGCTTAAGAATAAGATTTCGCCTTGATGTTCTAAGGCAAATTCATCTTCTAAGTATGAACAGAAGGAATAATAGGAGTTAATTAAGAAATCAGGCGAGAATAAATCGGAAGTTGATTTGTTCTTTTCCATTGGTTTGAGATAAAGGTGTTCCGCTTTATCTTCGGAGTTATGTAAAACAACACTAGTTTCAAACTTTCTTCTCTTTAAGATTTCCACCATGTGTTTCTTAGTCACTAATGGACAGCCCTTACATGGAACATCTAATCCATATAATGCTTTATGGCATTTATCACCAATCTGTGCGTTTGGCACGATTGATTGAAGCGCCGCAGAAACGAAGAATAATGAATAATCCTCTGGGTTAACAGAATAGAGAATATCATTATTGAGTTTTAAGATTTCTTGGAATCTCTTCGCATTGATATTTGCGATATGTTGATCATCGATTGATTTAATATAATTACCAATCTTGTTTGAAATATTGATCAAACCTTGTTTAACGGAATAATCATATTCGAGTTCTTTATCATTATTGAGATAGTAAATGATAGAAACAGCATCTCCATCTTTCATAACTATATAGAACAAACCGGATTTAATTTCATGACTATCAATAAATGAAGCTAGAGAATCATTAAGGTGTTGTCTATTTGAGAAATAGTAAGATTGATCACTATCTTTAACTTCTAATAATTTAGCAACAAACTTATTACTTACTGGTTTATCCACTAAAACGAGGTGTTTATCTTCTGGAGAATAAGAATATTCACATAAGAATTGTTTTTTCACCTTGTTGAGTTTTGCGTAACCAACTGATGCGAATGAGAAATAATTGCAAATATCATTTAATGCACGATTGATTTCTTTTTGGCCGTCTACATTATCAATATCTAATAAATCTAATCTTTCACTAATCTTGGCTAATTCATTAACGTTGAGATTTTCAAATAATGGGGAATTATTAGCTTTGTTTTCTTTAGATGGAAGGAAGATGTTAATTGTTTTGTCGCTTCTCTTTGCGATATTTAAATCATTAACCATATTCTCAGGTGCGGAATATGGATAAATGACCACTGCTACTTTAGGGGCGATAATCTTTCTACCTTCATTTGTTCTTTTAATGATTGAGATATGACGGAATAAAGATTCAATTTCTTCTTCAATTTGAGAAACACTATCAAAGACTGGAATATAAACGATAAATCCATTTTGTTTTTTATTTTTTGAAATTAAGAGGTTCTTATATTGAAGACCTTCTTTGATTTTCTTTAAAATTCTTTCTTCATCGTTTTCTTGGATTTGTTCATTTTTTAAATCGTAAAAGATTTCCACTAAGGCGTTTCTAAATGATTTGGTGGCGATGATTAAATCAACGAGGTTATTCATTAATGAGTCATAACTAACGATAGTTTTCTCTTCATCAAAATATTCTAATGGGATGTTTTCAATATCCCCTTCTTTAGAAGTGATGATTTTACCTTTATATTGATCATTAATGTCGTTAAAGATTTCATTCATTTCTTGGAATTCTTTAACTTCACTATTTTGAATTTCATTAACTTCAAGTTTTCTATTTTTAATGGCTTCTAAGTTTTCCATACTGCCCTTGTAGAGGGTGTTATAGAACAACTTATATTGTTTTTCTGAGAAATAGATGAATAAGGCGAACATTGCGCATAAAGATAAGAAGAGAAGTGAACCACCGACGATTTCTAAGATAAGTTGTAATGTATCTTTTAAGAAGATAAATGCCACAGCAAAAGTAGCTACAGAAAGAATCATTACTATAAAAACAATAAGTAATGCTAAATAACTTTTAGAAATAACGTTTCTTAATGAGGATTGTTGTTTTTCTTTCATAGTCATTATCCTCTCAAAATATCGTTACGGCTGATTTCACCGATACAAACAGTAACGGCTTTACCGATAATCGCATATTCTTCTAACACTTTGATATATGAATCAATAGATGTCTTTTGTCCCGCTTGTCCTTCAATGACCTTAACAGAGACGAATGGAATATCAAATAGATGTGACGCTAAGGCGACACCTGTTGTCACACCATCAACGACAGTGTTCTTATTTCTATTTGCGATACTATCTTCCATTGATAATTCTTCAATGAGTTGTTCATCTTTACGATAATAGGAAGAATTCATAAATGTACAAAGTGTATAATTTGTAGCGCCTACACTATTGAGCGCTTCTTCCATATTTTTAATTAATTCTTTATGGGCAAAGAATAATCGAGGATATCCTGGAATTTGACCAAGTTCTGTACCCTTAATCATTTTGATTTGATCGACATCACCAAATGTGGTCATTTCACTAATAGCGATATCGCCCACTTTTAAGGCCTTATTTTGGGCAAAACATGTGCCAACGCAAAATACCATTAAAACGAAATATTTCTCAATGATATGAGTTAAAATCGCACTGCTAACATAGGATGTATAAGCATCTTGAAGCACCATCACATTTTGATTGAGGATGGTTCCAATATAAGCGCGATACTTGTTAAGAATAATTTCTTCTCTAGCGTCGTTTAATGCACTTTGGAAATAGATGACATCATCATGATTGCTGCCAACGATTAAAATCATACTATTCAGCCTCCTCTTTCTTTTCAAATGGGTTATTCTTTAAGAAATCTTGATATTCCCTAATTGGTAATGGTTTTGAATAATAGAATCCTTGAATTGTGTCGCATTTGGCTTTCTTTAAGATTTCCACTTGTTCAACCTTATCAACGCCTTCAGCGATAACTTCCATATTGTTTGTCTTACATAAAGCGATTAAGAATTTGACGATTTCTCTGCTCTTTGCATCAGTAATCAAACCATCAATGAACGATTTATCAATCTTGACTGCGTCAAATTCCATACGATTTAAATTACCTAAGTTAGAGAAGCCTAAACCAAAGTCATCCATTAAAATACGGAAACCATTTTCTTTGAGTTTCTTTAAGATGGATGTGGTCATAAATGGATTTGCTTGTGCGGTTGTTTCAGTAACTTCAATTTGAATTAATGAAGTAGAAACACCAGTTTTTTTAATAATTTTAGAAATATTATCAAAGAAGTCTGGGGAATAGAATTCATACATAGAGAAATTGACAGATACAGGTAGCATTCTGTCACCTTTTCTACGAATGGAGGCTAAGTCTTCACAAACACGTTTGAAGACAAACATGTCAATTTCATGAATTAAACCACTGATTTCCGCACGATCTATGAATCTCGCAGGAGATAATAAACCATATCTAGGTGAATTCCATCTCACTAAAGCTTCGCAACCAATGAATCTCTTCGTGGCTAAATGGAATTTTGGTTGATAATAAACTACTAATTCATTGTTTTGAATCGCTTCTCTTAATTCTTCTACTTCACTTAAAGAAGCGTCTTTTCTTAAATCATCAGAATAAAATGTTTCGTTTTCAAAGTGTTTTTCAGAATAATCTCTTGCGGTTAAAGCGTTATCTAAAATTTCAAATAAAGATAAGTCTTCTTTAACTTCCGCAACACCGAAATATGGTAATACATAAACTTTTAAATCGTTTCTTGCAACAATGGCATAGATTTCTTTTTGAATTGTTTGAATAACTTCTTGAACTTGATTAATCGGTAAATATGCATAAATAACAAATTGACCATGATAATAGCAAAATGCAAAATCATTTGGATTATAACCTTTATTATGAGTTAGGAATTCATTTAAATAGTCAGAAATAAAACCATTTAATTGTGTAATAGCACCATTTCTATAAAGGTTTCTCATCACTGTTCTTTTAGAAGCGGTAAATGCGATGATATATGTGCCAGGCTTTTTATGAATTTTCATTAATCTATGAATTCTCTTTTCAAACAAAGAATAGTTATAGAATAAAGATTCACGAGAAAGGTTATATCTATTTTCGATATATAAAGAACGCATTTGTTCTTTGAAAGAAATAAGTTTATTCAAACTAGCAAAAGCAATCGCAGCATAGCCACATGTGATAATTGCAGTGATTAGAGTAAAGAAAGCATAATCCTTAATGAAAGGAATGAATTGAAATGCGACAATACTTGCTAAACCGAGCACAGTAAAAATAAGGAATATAATCGCTAACGCTCTTGTTGTTCTAATTTGCTTATTCACTTTTTCTTCTCCTTTCCTATTTCTTTTTGCCTAACATCTCATCAAGCATTTGCTTTTTGAGTTTTTCTTTTTCTTTTTCACTTAATCCCGCAAGTGGATCTTTTGGCTTATCACTTGCTTCACCGACGACTTCGCCTCCAGCACCAGCAGGAACTTCGTCATCATCTTTTACGGCTTTGAATATGTCTAACACGCTAGTGATAATAAGATACATACATGGGACTAGTAAGAATATTAGTAAGCCCCATATAGATGTAGCGAATGTCATAAAATGACTTTTTCTAGTAACTCTTCCAATAATCGCATCTTCGTGGAAGGTTTGCGTTTGGGTGGTACAGTCACCATATGTACCGTCAGATAATTTGCAGAATTCACTTCTTTTATTGATACCATGTGCCACGAATGTGTAATGGAATCCATATTCTGATCCCGCTTCGAATTGAACTTCCTCATAATATGTAACAGAGATTAATCTATGTGTCATAGATCTCTTAGTTCCATAGACATCCCAGTAGAATGATAAGTCCACATCTTGGTGTTTTTCATTCACTCTCCTATAGATGTCTTGAGGGTTGGCCTTTTCGATAACGATGATATCGTTAACTTTATAGACCGGTGACATTGAGTCGGTAAGAACCTTTTGATATTGAGGGCCAAACACATTTTGGTTCTTACTTGTTCTATTTATAATTTGGATAATAACAATACCAACAAGAAGTGCCGCAAAGATACCAGTAAGAGTCCATTCAATAATCTTTCTGGCTTTATTTTTTGGTTTCTTTTCTTTTTTGCCTTTTCCAAACATAAATCAAACTATCTTCTTTTAAATTTTTTGCCAGTTCTTGAATTATTTTTATTCAATATTTTTGCTCGTCTTTCTTTTCTTTCCACTATTTTTGCAGCTTTTTTAAATTTTCTATCAGCTTTCTTTGGTTGAACCATTGGCTTTAGTTCTTCCACAACTGGTTGAGGTTGTTCTTCAGAACGTGGTTTTGGTTTTCTACCTGCACCAGGTCTAGCACCACCTCTTTGTTTTTTAATAACAGGTTCATCGGATTTTGGTTTTGGTTTACGACCAGCACCTTGTCTTGCACCACCCCATTGTCCTTTGACTGGACGTTCACTTAATGGTTTTGGTTTTCTACCTGCACCTGGACGTGCACCACCACGTTGCTTATGAACAATGATTGGTTCTGGTTCAGAGACTTCTTCCACTTGTGGAACATCTCTATTTTTGGGTTTTCTTCCTGCTCCTGGACGCCATCCACCTCTTTGCTTCTTAACAGGTTGTTCTTCTTGAACTGGAGTTTCTTCCACGACTGGTTCTTGAACTTCTTCGCTTGGTTTAGACTCTTCAGCGGGTTGTTCAACGACTTTTCTTGGTCTTCCTGCACCTGGACGTGCACCTCCGCGTTTCTTCTTAATAGGTTCTTGGGGTTGCTCAGGTTCTGGTTCAGATTGAACTTCTTCTTCAACAAGTTCAGATTCAACGATAGGTTCTTCTTGAACTGGTTCCTCTGATTGAGGTTGTTCTTCAACAGGAACTTGTTCAGGAGTCTCTTCCGCTGTTTGAGTAATTGGATGTCCTTCATCCTCTTCAGGTTGAACTACTGGTTTTTCTAATGGAGAATCTTCAATGAGTTCTTGAATATGACCTTCAGTTGAAATAGCGTCGTTGATTCTACTTTCATCATCGTCGCCTCTAATACCGAGCATCTCACGAATTGGTCTAAGTCTTTCTTCTTGCTCTTCTAGAATTTGTTGTTCAGCAAGATCATTAATCATCTCCCAATCTTCTTGTTCTTTTTGGAGAAGTTTTTCTTGCTTCTTTTCATATTTCTTAAGTTCGTTTTCTTTGCGTTTTAATAAGGAATCAACTTGTGCGGTTTCTTCTCTTCTAAACTTGTTATCTGCGTATTCATCCTTCATATATTCTTGGTACGCTCTGGTTGGATGTGGATTCAAATCCTTAAGAGTGTCCATGTATTGACGATATTTTTCATCAACACGGATGAATTCCACAGGTGCATCAAAAGAAGCACCAGGATTATAAATCTCATCATCATATGTTTTAAGAATACGAGGACGGAAAATTTTTGGTTTAGATTCAACTTTAGGAGCATCTCTGCCCTTTAAGGCAAGGAAGTTCATCATTAAAACTTTATTAATATCTTTTAAATCTTCTTCTGTAAGTTTTGCATAATTCTCTTCAACCTTAATTTCTACACCGGATTCGTTGTAACTATTAATGAATTGCCATAACTGATAGCAGTGTCTATATTTAGGGTTTTTACGAATAATGTTGGTTTGTAAAATTGGGTTTCTAACATCTCTTTCACGATGTAAGATTCTCATAAATTCGGAATTACCAAAGAATCTAAGATATCTTCTAATATCGTTAATTCTTCTAATCATTTCCTTTAACTTTTCATCAGCTTCATCAAGCGCTGGTTTGGAATATCTAATCTTAGTTTCAATTTCGATTTCACTACCATTGATTTCGGTTTTGTTTTTGAAATACAAAAGTTCAACATCTTTTAATGTTGCTTGATGAATGATGTAGTCATATCTCTTCTCGACAAAAATGAATAATCTTCTTAATAATGTTGCGACAAATTTATTCTCATAAATTGCAAAGAAGTCATCATTATAAACGTTAAGAATCTTACTTGGTGTAACATTACCATCCTCATCAATTGATTTAACAAATTGTGAGTGACTGGCTAAGTGTTGAACGGATTCATGGGAAGTCTTTTTAACTTTTTCAACTTCCACGACTTCCGAGAGAGTTTGAATTGTTCTTTTAGGATTTGAAACGATTTCGTTTAAATCCGGGATACAATCTTCAATCTCCTTAATCCAAGTCATATCCATGGCAGAAGACTCAAATCTATCAAATCTAAGGTAAGAATTTTGTCCGTTCGAAAGAGCGGTATAAAGTTCTTTTGCATCATTAAGATCAAACAACTTAGTTGTCTGAGACATGAGTTTCTTTTGTAAAATTTGATATTTTGATAATTTAGCCATAGTAATAATTTAGTGTAAGGAAAAAGGAAAGATTAATAAGATATCATCTTATTAGTAATTAGTTCATTCTAATCATACGATCGATAAAGGAACGGGCCATTGGGAATGTATTTGTGCCGAATAATTTATCAAGCATTTGATTTAATTCTTTTAATTCTTGTTTTAAGAAGCCGATATTTAATGATTCGAACTTCTTCAAGATTTTATTAGTAAAGATGAAGTCGATACCATCAAGTTCAGTACCACCACAGGCAACGAAGCATGGAACGAATTGTTTTAATTGTTTCAAAATACGGTTACCGAAAGCTAATCTGAACTTTTTAATAACGAAATCATCTAAAAGTGCGAAGTTTTCAAGTGTTTTTTCACTAACTGGGAATTTCTCTAAAGCTTCATCAAATAAGTGTTGAAGTTGTTCATAAGGAATTTCCATAGGTCCTTGGAATGGAGCTTCAAAGGCAATACCTTTGTTATCAAAGAACAAACAGATAGCACGGTCATAGACCTTATCGGAAATTGTGAATGTACTATCATCGTTGTTCGCTGTTCCAAAGAAGAACACGTTTTGTGGAACTTTAATTTTGCCATTCTTGAATAATTTTGGGTCATGAGGATCACGAGAACCGATTAATTCAATGTTCCACTCATTTGGGTTTGGCATTTCCAAAATGGATAAGAACTCAGCAAAGTAATATTCGACACGAGCTAAGTTCATTTCGTCAAGGACGATAATATTTGTGTCTTTTCTATAAATAGATGTATAAAGGGCTCTTAAGAATTCTGATTCATTGAATTTTTTAGTAAATTCATTGTAGTAACCTAAGAGTTCGCTTCTATCCTTCCAGTTAGGTTGGACAGAACAGATATTGGCATCGTTTTTGAGGAATTTACCTAAAGCATAAGGCATGGAGGTTTTACCTGTACCGGAAATACCTTCAAGGATGACAATCTTAGCCGCACCGATACCGGCAATAACATGACGGATGGTGTCGATTGTGTAATATAAGCCCATTTGGCTTGCTGCGAAGTTTCTAAAGTTTTCGCAAACTTGAGCAAGAGTAAGATCTGGGACTTCAGGAAGTGACATATCTTTTCCGTTATATTCATTATCAACGTGTGATAATTTTGGGAAACGAGATTGAATCTCATCGATAGTTTGTTCTTCTTCAGATGCTTCACCTTCAGGAGGACGTTTTCCATCAATACCTAAAGATTTCATCTTTAATTCAAGAATCTTATCTCTTTCTTTCATCATGTCGTATAACTCATAATTGAGTCTTTCAACTTGCTTTCTTAAAGCATCTTTATCAAATTCGGTTCTGGCAAATTTGATGTATTTACGAATTAAGAGGAATAATCCATAACCAATACCGCCGATTAAACCAATAAAGATTAATGCGAATAAGACAAAGAAAATCCATCCTAAAGGACCGAATTCAGGCGAATATGCCTTCAAATAGTCATTATAAAGTTTGAAGTTGTATCCAATATTTGGCCATCCAGATGAACCACCCCATGGACACACTATCGCATGATAGAAAAATGCACCAAAATCCCTAAAGAATTGAATAAGCAATTTTCCTAAGTAATTAAAATATACAGACATAAAGCCTACCTCCTAATACATTGGTCTGGCAATCTTAAATAGAACATTCACATAAAATTGTGAATATCTAACGAAGTCCGTGTTTTCAATATCCCAACCTTCTTGATAGAAGGATAAAACAATTCTTTTGGAAATATCGGTTTTTAATGGGATAAGAATTTCTTCTTCGGCATCTTCAAGAGCTATGGATCGCTCTTCTTCTAAAATCAAACCATTTGCAAATGAAGCTTCGAAATCAATTTTGCTAACACCTGCTTTGTTGCCTGAAGTGAAACAAGTTAATTCTTTCGTGCTCACTTCTTCATCGTTTTCTGTTGGGTCTTTATAGACCAAACATTCTTCAACTGTTTTTTCTTCATTACTACTATGTGATTGGCCATAAAGAACTTCTTTCTTATCGCGAGAATAATCATAGAAGCCATCTTTATCGGTATCTAGTATACCACCCATATAAGTAATTTTGTCCTTAAATGGATCAACAATATAGTAGGCATAGTCAGGAAATTCTTCGCTTTCATCATCTGAATCATTTAAAACAAGTAATGAAATACGAAGTGATTTAACAACATTGTTGAGGTTAAACAAAATCTCATCGTCTGTTAAACCAGGATATTTTTCACGCAATTCCTGAATTTGCGCGAGGTTTCCTTCCTCATCAAATTCGAAAACTGTTTTTTCGGTATCTAATGTTAGATAAACATCAGAGTCACATTTGATAAAGATTTCTTGTGAGAAATAACCACTGGAAGCTCTATTGGCATCTTCCACACTATTAACGACATTTCTTGTGGAAGTACCAAAACTACCTTTAAATACTGGCACTGGTTCTTTCCTTTCAATCCAATCTTCGCAGAACATAGTACTTACCGCACGGAACTTACCCACGCTCATGAGTTCATCATCCGGTATGAAATCTTTAAAGTTTTCATTATCTGTAGAAATAGATAAGTGCTTATCATGTAAACCGATAATAATATTATTCACAGCTAAATACGAACTGCCGATATACCAAGCGACAGTCATAGAAACAGATGCCGCTAGCATAAGCGATAATCCAGCTATTCCCAATATTGCTAATCTTTTTTTATTCATAACTACATTTGCACTGCGAATGCTAAATCAAGATTGAAACCATGTCCTTGTTCTTTGTTTACAACATGTCTGTCCCATCCTTCAAAATAAAGGAACATATCAAATCTTCCTAAATTATGATAAGCAGGATCTGTGAAAGTAATTGCTTTAGCCTTAGATGTGAATTTTTCTAAATCAGAATATACGACAGTCTTAGGTTTAATGGTTGATTCATTGATTGCCACAACCCCACGTTTGTGATTTGCGTTGAAGGTATCTAATTCAGCCCAACCTAAATCACCATCATTTTCAGTCTTTTCTGGATTATATTCAAATGTTTCTGTTTCACCATAAATAACTTCATATAAGTTATCTTCATCATAATCATAAAAACCATCAGCATTTAAATCCAAAATACCGCCAACATCGTTAGAACCACTTTCTTCT
The DNA here is from genome assembly GCA_016298185.1 of Bacilli bacterium. GTDB lineage: Bacteria > Bacillota_I > Bacilli_A > RFN20 > CAG-826 > RUG13091. Next base: position 33,433 of record JAEDDA010000007.1, read on the forward strand.
GCTGTTGGATTAATAATGCAGCTTTCGTATCCGTTTCTATAGAAAAGACGAACTGATTTATAAAGTTCATGTTCTGGATTTGCGGTTTCAACTTTGCAGTTGGATAAGAAAACATTATAACCAGGTAAATAATCACCAATGTTGTCAACATCTTCAAATCTGAATACGAAGTTAAGGTGTACATAATCTTCTTTCGAAGCAGTAAATTCAGAATCTTCTTTATCATAGTTAACTAGATATGTTGGATTGCGATACAAAGAAAATGAGTCAAAATCATCGCTCATATAATCAAAAGCACCAGAAGTAACAGGGAACATTTGAGTGGTTCCATAACCATTCTCGTGTAATACGTAGTTAATAGTTCTGGCTTCAATTCTTTCCTTACACCAATAGACGTATTTGCCTTCATCAGCCAAAGTATGATCATCTTCCGCTAAATCATAGACAAGAAATTCATCTAATCGAACGTCACTGACTAAACCGGCTTGAAGAGAACCCATATCACCGACTGTGGTTCCATGGTATTGCTTTTCCAAACCTGTGCGCGTCGCGTACGTATACCAAGCAAAAGTCCCGCAGACGATGGCTGCGAGAGAGATATTGAATAGTATCGCGAGGCTGAAAGTCAGCATGCGTGGTTTTATGGCATTGAATATTTTATGATTCGTGCGCACCTATTTCGACTCCAAGGATAAGTGCACTATCAACTGGGGCTTCACCTGAACACTCAGGATCTGATCCCTCAATCCAAAATACAAAAGTATATCTTACTTTTTCATTTGGTTTTAAGTTTGTGACTGTTGATTTAAGGATGAGATTAGAATTAACAAATTCTTCTGCATATCCACTTTCTTCAACATCTGAAACTTTTTCTTTCCAAGAGATTTCGTCCCCTTCTTTGTGAGGAGTCTTACTCTTTTTCGCGTATGTAACGTAATTATGCTCGTCTAAATTTCTATTCTCATAAAAGCGCACACGTAAAACAGAATCCAAATCAAAACGATTGGAAGCTTCATGTGTCCTTTGAGACATATTCAAGGCAAGATCATAGTCTGCGCTTTTATTACCATTGTTAGTTACAAAGAATGTGTACTTGAAGAACAATGTTGATTTCTCATTTAAAGTTAAACGAGAGTATGTATTCTCATTATCAACTTCTAAATTTTCATTTTCATAAATCAACTGTTGTTCACTATACTCATCGTAACTAGGAACAGTATCAGCGACTAAATAAACGGCACTTTCTTCGCCAGATTCTGTGGTCGATAAAGACAAGGATGCTCCTGAATTAGTTAATGTAATTGTTAATGGAGCAGCCCTTTGACCTAATAATGCAATTGCAATAAAAATCAAAGATAAACCTGCACAGGCTCCTGCGATAGCTCCTATGATCCTTCTTGTTCTACGTTTACGTATATATGTACGGTCAAGCATAAAGAAAGATTTTAATTAATAGTGCTTTTGTAAAATTAATATGTGTCCCAAGGAATCAAAACAAAAAGCCATTGCCTATCATCTTACAACGGGTGGATTGTCTTAACTCCACAAGGCAACTGGCTATCTTATGAATTATAAGACCCTATAGTTTTGCGTCGCCGTATTGCTACGGGTTTGCTTTTTACAAAATCAAATATAAGAGAAAAAGAAATAATAGTCAACACTAATGTTGTATAGAAAGGCATTAAAAAACGCCGTTGTGAGCGGCGTTTTTGATGTCAATAATAGGTTTTATTTATCTTCGGATTCTTTATGTTCGGAACTTTCTAATTGAAGTTCTTTTAATAATTCAGCACGGAGAGCAGCTTTTTGTTCTTCGTTAAGATCATCAACAGCAACTTCTTTCTTTTTCATAAGTTTACGAACGAATAAGACTAAGATCACGATATTTCCAACTAATAATAAAATTAATGGGAACACGCATGACCAGAAGTAGAGAGTTGGATGTTGTTGCATATATCCAATGAATGGACCATTCGTCTCAATGGCTTCTTCCATTGCTATACGAGTAGATGGCATTGTAACCAACATAATTATTGCGATCACAAACAACGATAAAGTAATAGCAATATCTACGCCTAAACCGACAAAGAGTAAGATTTTTTTTGCTTTTTGATTCATAGTTAGCACCTACTAATAAAATCATAATCTTTTATAAATAATAATCAAACAATTTTTGTTCATTTTGTGGGTTATGAGTTTTTTTAATGTATGTGGAGAGTGTTAACACTCTCTTAAAATAGTCATACTGAAAAATACTTATTTCAAAATATAAAATTATATCGATCAAAAGATAATAAAACCCCACATCAATAAATGATATGGGGCTTTATTTAATCAATCAATCTAACAAATGTTAAAACGAATTAACGGTTGTTTTTTGGTGTGATTGAGTATGTGATTGTAACACTGATTGGGTTGTTAACAGCGTTTTGGTTGACACAGACTGCATCTTCGCCATCATACCACATATAGAATTGATATTCTGTTGGGGTAGGTGTGACTGTGAAGTTTGTGAGGTTGGAGATTTGTAAGTTCAAATCAGAATCTTGGGCTGTAGCGAATGGTTTGGATGTTTCCCATAATTTTGTTTGGACATTATAGAAACCAAAGACTAAAGCTTTATCGATTGGTTTTGCAGCTGTTCTACCGATAGAAACATTTGCATGAACAGTTTCAGAAGCTGTTGTAACTCTTGTATCGAGTTTTAACCAGTCGGAAGCTGTTTGAACGTTTGGTAAAACTGGGTTGAGAGCTCTTTCATTGTTCCATGGGTTGCTTTCGCTTGGTAATGCTGGATCAACAACAGAGTTGTCTGAGAATAAGCAAACTTTACCAGCTGTGTTAACGTACCATTTATCTTCGCCTGCGCCAGAACCTGGGTTATCAACTTTAGATTGGTCTAAGGAAACGAATTGTGGTAATGCACCTTCGCCTGTTAATGTGCCAGCTGCATCTAAGCAGTATGCTGGGTTGAGGTCAGCCTTCATAGCAGATGTGTGGTTGACGGATGTGCTCCATGGACCTGTGGAAGCATCAGAAATTTGTAAAGATTGAGCTGTTTTGGATTGAGCTTGAATACCGTTAGCATAAACGATGTTTGTACTGGAGTACCAAGCAACTGTGCCTGTAACAGCAGCGGCCATACCTAATGCTAAGACTGCCATTGCTGGGACTAAAATTTTTGTCTTTTTCATAAATAGAATTTTCCTTTCGAATAATCGTATAAACGACAAAATCATCCAACGAAGTACTATTTCATTGAATGGGATGATAGATATGTGTTTGATATAGCGTAGGAATGGGACTTTCCACCGCTACCTCTCACATAAATAACTATAAACCTAGTTAACTGAGACTAACAAGAGAATTTTTATATTTATAAATAAATAGATATGCGTGATATATGCATTGTAAAAATAGATTTTTGAAATATTGATATTGGATTTCTAAAGATAAGTGGGTTTTTATTTATCTTATTTTAGTTTTAATTGTTTGCCGCACTTTGGACACATCACAAATCCATGTCTAATCCATGGGCGATAATCAATATCTGTATCTAAATATTCAAATTCTGTTAAACAATAGTTGCATTTTGCTTTATATTGTTTGATTTCTTTTAAATGTTTAATTGTGAATTCACCATAACCATATTTGAATATTTCTTGATATTCTTCAAAAGAAACAGTTTTATTACCAATATATGCAGTTTGGAAAATAACACCAAATTCATTTGTGATTAATGGGTTCTTTTTAAAACCATTATTCATATAGAATTTCTCTCTTCTTTTTCTATTTTCATAATCTATATAAGAAGGATCTACATATTCATAACAAAGTAGTATCACACTATCTTTGTAGAGGTTTCTTATTTCTTTTAATATCTTACTACCATATCCTTTGCTTCTATGTTCCTCACTAACTGCGAGGAAAAAGATATAACAAATATGTTTATAAATAATTACAGAAGCAAAACCAACAAATTCTTTTTTATCATAAAAACCATATAAGTGATTATTCTCTTTATCAAAAGAAGAAAAGAAATAATCAGATTCTGGTCTTTCTTCTTTAGGAAAAGCGGATATAAATAATGGTTCTATATCCTTCCTAATAGATTGATTATTTTTATAGGAAACTACAAGCATTATTATTTTGCTCCAGAAGCAATCTTGGCGCGGATAATTAAAGATCTATTTATTGTATCAGTTATTTCTCTTGCTACCCACTTTTTGATAATAAAAACATCTTCTTGCGTTATCAACATTACTTCAACGCAATTAATCTCTTTTAAATAAGCATAATCTTCTAATGAATGATAATAGTGCCCAAAATCAAAAACAATTAGATAAGTTTTCTCATCAGCAAGATCTTTTAATTGAGAAACTGATAATTCATCATTTTCATGGGAAACAATGATAATTTTCAGACCACTACGTTTGTCCATAAAACAGTTTTCATTAGGTTTATAAACAAATTCTTTTTCATTTATTCTTAAATCATAATAATTCGCGAAGAAAAAGGCTAAGTAGTTTCGATAATCTTGATTAGATTTATCAAATAAATAAATAGATCTATCTAAATAAACAGCCAAATTTGAAATAAATATGTTTTCTTTTACGCCAAATAGTTTGGATAATTTGAAAATGGTGTCATTCGCTGCAGAGTAAATATATTTATCTCCGCGGCAATAAGTTTCTAATGTATTAACACTGATTCCCGTTAATCTAGATATTTCACTTATTTTAATTCCTCTATCTGTGCTCAATTTTTTAAGTAATGGGGTTTTATCGACCTCTTTTATAAAATCAGATTTTATATTTGAAAAATCCATTTCGTGGTAGATTTGATATTTCTCAACAAATAACGAAAGCGGCCAATAAAGAAAAAGATATTCAAAGCTTCGATTAAAAAAGAAAAATAAATTTAGGTAAGATTCCGATAGAAATAATCCTTTAAATGAAATGTCAATTTTTGGATTATGTTGGCATTTGTAAACTTCAGTTACGCAACGTTCTGGTGATAAGTCTATATCAAATTCATTATTTTCCAAATCGTTAATGAAAGTGGAAGAAGTAATATGCTCTTCGATGGATTTTGGAGACATGCCATTATTTAGTCCATAAGTAAAAACAGCAGCTAAACATTTAATAATATTTTCTTTATAAAATGCTCTAATCATTTTCTTGCCTCATCAAATCTCTTATTCTTTTTCCTTTGCTTAATCTCTCAGAAAGTTCTAAATCGCGGTATGAATTATCTGCAGCATCTTTTCTTCTACGGTATCTTTCAAAGTAAATCGTTTCGCATTGGATTGCTTTTATAAATTTGATATGTTCAAAAGCTTTTTTGCTTATTAAAACATATTGTTTTCCTAGGTTTCCTAATAAATATATTTCTTCTAACTTTTCATATGTGAGTGCATTTCGGACAAACATCATTGGAAATCTAAAATATGCATCATCAGCGCGATAACCAATCACTACATCATATTGAGAGACATCAATATAGTATTTTTTTAAAAACAAAAGTACATCTTCAAATTCAATTCTATCATCATCAGAAATTTCGCGATTGTGTAATAGTATAGCAATCCAATTAAGCACAGTATATTTAGATTTATCACAAAGATTTAATATTTTTAATCCGCGTTCATCAAAAGAGTATTTATTAGCAAAACCATTTCTTGTAGTTCTATTACCCCATTCTTTTGCCATATCTAAATTTTGTGCGCAATAAAAGCCTAGCCCATAATCATTATGAGGATTAGACTCTGCAAAACCATATAATGGTTTATCTACAACAGCATTACTTCCGTGATAAATAATCTTATAGCTCATGGCTATATTATATCAAATTTGTCATTAGATTCAATGTTTTTCCGTATTATATTACAAATATTTTTAGTTTTTGCTGACAATATATTTTTTACCAGTTAATTGTGATAACTTCATCCACTAGGTCTAAGACTTCTTTGGATGGTTCTTCGAATTTATTATTCAGTGCGACAAGAATATCATCTGGAACTTTATTAGGCCACACTCTTTCGCTGTTATATTTAAACGATTTATCTAATGAAGTTGGGAATAAGACTAATATCTTCTTATCGTATTCAGGTGTTGTACTTAAATACTTTAATCTCACCACATTAACATCATTAAGTGCATCTAATATCACTGTGACATCATCACCCTTATTCGCGTATTCATGAATACGCTTTTCAAATAATTCCCATACTTCTTTTTGATGAGAGTGGTCTTGATAATCACCGTGAGTAATTTCTAGTCTTACTTCATCACTATTGATGATATAGACATTTTGATGTTCTTCTTGGTACTTCTTTGCCCAAGTGGTTTTCCCTGCAGCCGGGACGGCGGATAACATAATTAAAGTTTTCATAATTACTCCTTAAGTTTCCAATCTTCAAAAGGATGAAACCATTATAAACTACTAAATAGAAAGAAAACCACATAAATGTGGTCTTCTATTGATTTTCTTGTAAGAAAGAGTTTTTTGCTTTTGTGACTCTCTTGTTATCGTACATCGCCGCATCTGCGCGAGAGAATACTGATAAGTAATCTCGATCTCTTTCTGGATTATATATCGCGATACCTATCGCGATACTAGTATCTTCTAATAAGGAAGCAGCTTTTTCGTGTGATTTATCAACCTTTTCATGGAATTCACGAACGATTCTTTCTCTATTGACGTAATCTTCGCCTGTAACAATCGCAGCGAATTCATCACCACCAATACGATATATTTGTGTATGCGCAAAAGATGATTGAATTAATTCACAACATCTCACAAGTAACTTATCGCCTTGTTCATGGCCATATGTATCGTTCGTTGTCTTTAATCCATTAACGTCAAAGATAACGACAGCGAATTTCAAATTAGATTCACCCCATTTAGCGCTTAATGAGTCCACCATACGATCATAGGCTAATTTATTCGCAACATTAGTTAAAGCATCTCGATCTCTTTCTATTTCTGCATTCTTTCTAACAACTAAATCTCTCATGCGAAGAGAAGATAAGAATAAGGAAATTAAAATACCTGCGCCTGTAAATAATGTACCTGCGAGAATATCTGTTACTAAGACAATTGTGTTTCCATCAATATTGTTTTTAAAAATAGATGTTAAGGTGATAAATGACGCAAGAGAAATAAATTGCATGCATAAGAATCTAATTGGTCTATCAAGTGTTAAGAAAGAGATACCCACCATTAAAGCAGGATAGATAACTGAAGGTCTAGATTTCTCAACAAAGATACCGAGATAAATATCCGTGGCAATAACCACCGCTAAAGTTACGTAAATAAATGGTAATAAAGCTTTAGACGAAGGCTTTAATAAGACATAGAACGCAAGAACAGAGAAAATCATTGTTCCCGCAAAGATACCAAAACCAATAGACCAATTGCGATGTTCACTGCCGATGATAGAAAAAATAAATAAACCGATGAAAACAATTTCAAAAATAACAGAGACTAATTTCCAAATACGGTGATTCTCTTCCGCGATTAAATGTCCGATGGATTCGTATTGTTCCTTGGTGACACCACCATAAAGGAAGTATTCTTTAACTGTGTTCTTTGCCATAAGGTTATATATATTCTAAAGAGTTATTTTATTTTAATAAAGGAAAAAGAAAACCATCGAAGTGGTTGAGCGAATTAAGCAATTAATGAAGTGATGCCAATATCTTCAATATCGATTTTCGTTTGCAAATCCAAATAATCAATTGTTTGAGACATCTCTTTTCTAAAGGAAAGTGGGTAAAGTGGTTTATCTTCCCTCTCTTGGCCAAAGAAAAAAACAAATTTAATGTTTAAATTAAATTTATCTTGAATGATTAATACAGCTTTTCCTAATTCTCTATCATTAGCTTCCACTACTCGTTTGGAATCAAACACCACAGCTTCAAAGGATTTAAACGAATTAGGGAATAGCGAACAAAAATGATTAAATGCTTCAGTTTTTCTTAAAATATATTTATTAAATTGTTTGCGGTTGTTTTGTTCTAATTTCTTAAACGTAATTGTTCCATCTCTTATACCACTAATTGCATTTAAACCAGAATACTTTGCGATGCTTCTAGGATCATTTGGATCTTCAGCACAATATTGCAAACCTAAAAGATGGCCAAAATTTGCTGGTTCAAAACGAATATTAAAAGTATTACCATTCTTCAGCTTAATAAAAAATAGTTTATTGCTAAGCAGTGATTCATATTTATCGAGTAAAACTTCTAGTGTTTCCATGAGCCGAAAAGAAAAGCCTGATTAATCAGGCAAAAGTGGCTGCGCTAATTTTATCCTGATGCGACCAGTAACAATTCCATTGCTGGAATACAGATAAGCGAGAGCCACTCACCTTCCCACCAACATCTGCACCTATATACTAAAATGCTTCAAAAAATTTGTAAACAAAAATCGAATATTTTAGAAAAATGTGGAACTATTTATGTTTTATATTATACATAATATATGGCTTTTTATCTTTTATAAAAAGAAAACCACCGAAGTGGTCTTCCTTTATTCGAAAACGGAAAATTGAAATATTCTTATTTATTAATAATGTAGTTATCTCCATTAATAGAAATGGATGAACTATAAAACTCTTTAAAGACATCAATCGCGTATTTGATATCTTTTGTTCCTGCGGTTTCAAAAGAAGAATGCATCGCAAGTTGAGGAAGTCCCATATCTACGCTTAATAAGGAAACATGACTTAATAGAATGTTGCCTAAAGTAGAACCTCCTCTAATATCGCTTCTATTAGTAAAGAATTGATATGGAACACTAGCGTTATCACATAACTTTTGGAATATTGCACCACTTATCGCATCACTGGTATATGATTGTGCGGCATTATATTTAATCGCCACACCTTTATTCATATATGGATGGTTATTAGGATCGCTGATACCTGGTTTATTTGGATGGACTGCGTGTGCGTTATCCGCGCTTATTAAGAATGAATTAGCGACAGCAACACTATGTTCAATACCTAACTTATTAGATACTTGTGTTAACAATCTTTCTAAGAAATCACTATCCGCACCTTGACGGGAAGAAGAACCAACTTCTTCATTATCAGATACATATAAGACATTAACTGCGTTCTTATTATGGGATTTCACTAAAGCTTTTGAGGAAGTAAAGACACATTCTAAATCATCTAATCTAGAAGAAGAGACATATTCTTTTTTATTGCCCCATAAATAACCTTGTTCTTGGTTATATAGATATAAATCAAAGTTAACGATATCTTCTTCTCTAACACCAAGAGATTGTTTCAATAAGTTCTTTAATGGTTTACCAGATAATTCTTGAGATAAGAAAGCTTGTAAATCAACGGATGGATCATATCTGTATCCAGAGTTGATTTCTCTATTAAAGTGGATACATAAATTAGGAATCATCACTTTGTGATTAGATAAATTCACTAAACGAGATTCTAATCCATTTTCATTTTTGATAACCACACGTCCGGCGATAGACAATGGTCTATCTAACCAAGTTGAGGCAATAAGACCACCATAGACTTCAACATTAATGCGGTTATAAATATCACTCTTGCTATCACATTCTGGTTTGATCTTAAAACAAGGAGAATCACTATGTGAAGCAATAATATGATAAGCAAAGTTATCTTTATTTATTTCTTCACCAATATCTAAGGCAATAATAGAAGAACCATTTCTAGTAAAGAAAACCTTATCACCTAATTTGATATCACATGTTTTATTCTCAAATAGTTCTTTATATCCATTAGAAAGTAATAACTCTTTGACATTATTAATAGCGAAAAATGATACTGGGCTTTTATTAATAAAGTTCACTAATTCATATCCGAGTTCCACTACTTCGTTATCTAATTCTTCATTTTTGCCGTTACTTCTTTCCGGTTTAGAGGCATCATCGGGTATTAACCAACTCTTTCCTTGCATAATTGCGCCTGGTATTCTCCCTTGAGCGCAGTAGTTACGGACACTTCTTTCCGATATTGCAAACTTTTTTGCCGCTTCACTTATAGATAAATATTTCATATAAAAACATTCTCCTATATTTTTATGATTAGATTATAAATCGTTTATTGCCGTTAGAGAATGTTTTTGTTGTTTATAGGATATTTTTAATATTTCTATTGTTGTTTTATTGCCTATTTTTGAAAAAAAGGGAATAGTTTGTGCTAACTAGTTCCCACCCACAATTTGATATTAGCACGTCAGGATGGCAAAGACAAGGAAACGGGGTTCCTGAGGGTGGGAAT
>JAEDDA010000008.1 GCA_016298185.1 Bacilli bacterium
ATCTTAACAACCAAGGCTCATTTTCATATCGGCAGTTGAACAACCGAGGATTCCCGTTTAGTTTCCTAAAGATAGATAAAAAGTTATTGACTGGTTTTTGTTATTTCTATATATTTATTACTGCATGTAATGCAGCATGTGAATACGTCTTGACTGACGTTCTCAACACTTAAAGTAACCTAAGCTATAAGGCGAAACAGAGAACACCCGAAGACAGGGATTCACACCTATCCATTATTTTGCAAAAAATTAAAGGAAAGGAAGGAACTTATCAATGAGATACACAGGATCAGATTGGAAAAGAAGCCGTCGTCTTGGTTTTTCTACACTTGAAACAGGCAAAGAATTAGCCAAACGTCCTTATGGACCTGGCCAACACGGTGCCAACCGTAAAAAGAAATTATCCGAATACGGTAAACAATTAGTCGAAAAACAAAAATTAAGACAAATGTATGGCGTCAATGAAAGACAATTCCGTCGCTTATTCATGATGGCCTTAGCTTCTAAAGAAGTTACAGGTGTCGCCTTCATGAAATTACTTGAAAGCCGTCTCGATAACTTAGTGTTCCGTATGGGCTTTGCTCGCACACGTAAGGGTGCAAGACAATTAGTCAACCACGGCCACATCGAAGTCAATGGCAAGAAAGTCGATATCCCATCATACCTCTGCAACGTCAATGACGTTATCTCCGTCAGAGAAAACAGCAAAGATTTAAAAGTTATTAAAGAATCTTTAGAATCAGTCGCTGCTAAATATGGTTGGGTTGAAGTTAATGCAGAAAAATTGTCCGGTAAATACATTCGTGAAGTCGAACGTAAAGAATTACCACAAGATATCACTGAAAGTCAAATCGTCGAATACTACAACAGAAAGCTCTAATTTTCGAAGAAAAAAGCAAAACCGCAGGCATTGCGCTTGCGGTTTTTATTTTGCTTTTATTAATAAATTGGATAAGGAACTTTCTTTAATCTATCACTTGGATAGTTAGCACGTCCTTCTTTTGCTTCACCTTTGCCATCGAGCATAACTAAGTCTCCGGTAAATCCACATGTTGTATTATTCGCGAAATATGTTCCAACACCATACATGCTAACTGGGACACCCGCCTCTTTCCATTCCTTGATTTTTTCTGCGGAGAAGGAAGAACTAACGGTGATTTTGACATAGTCAAATCCCGCATCATCCAAAGCTTTTCTCAAAGCGAAGATGAGTTCCTTGCAAACACCATGAGGATCAAAATCAGAAGTATCTTTATCGTCAAAATAATGGTCGATAAGTGCTTTACTAGTATCAACACGAACACCATTGAGTTTTGGACCCAAGTGTTTCGCTAATATTAAACTATCTCTAACAACATTGTTGTGATAATCAATTAACGCCGTAACTTTTTCATTTGGGAAAGTCTTTAAGTATATATCAGCGGCTTTGCAAACATCGCCACCACAGATTTGGATTAAAGCGTGAGGCATAGTTCCCATACCATGACCACCATACCAATATCCTTGGGCATCTGTGCTGACTTTTGCTAATCCCGCAACATAAGTTGCATAACCATCACCGATTTGTGTTTGATAGTCATCTTGTCTATCCGCCATAGAAAAGATAGGTGTATCACCAATAACTTTCATAACTTCATAAACATTTGTACATACACTTGTTCTTCTCGCTAAGATTCCATCGATAACGGATTCTAGGAAACCGAAATTTTCATATTTGCCTGTTACTTTAAGAACTGGTTCGTTAGCTTGGATGATGTCACCATCATTTAATGCTTCGATGACTAATTCTTCAGGGTGAATGGCAAATGTATGGATTAAAGCGATAGCTTCATCAACACCACATAGTTTAGAATCATTTCTTCTTTGAAACCATTGCATAGTAACAATGTGGTTTGGTTCGTTCTCTTTAACGATTTTATTACTTTTTAAAAAGTAATTCGCGGAAAAAAAGCCTTCACCTAATCTTTTATCGAACTGGAATGTTTTATTTGTTAAACGGCTGATTTTGCCTTGTTCTTTTAATTCTACTTCTGTCATTTTATTTGACCTCCAAGGTGAAGAAGTCTCCACCTATTTCTACATCTTTATCTAAGAGAAGAATTTTGTCTTCTCCATCATTGTTTAAATCTTTATCTGTGCATATATGCGCAAGTTCTTTTACTTTTGTACGACCATTAATCATTGTCCCTGGAAGGGCTACGACTACTTTATCACCAATATTTGCGTCATTACATTTTTCTGCGGTGATATTTTTATCGCCTAATGAAACGATTATTATATTTTCATTGATTTCTTTTATTTGTCCGACAAAATAACCGGAATTCTCTAACGGTTCTAATGGTTCGCATTTTGCATTAATTAATATGGAATTAATGACATCAATGAACACATTATTAGGGAAGAATAGCTTTTCACCATTATTCTTAATCTTTAGGAATTCTCTAATCTTATCTATCTTATAACCAATGACTTTGTCATTATCATAATAGACATGGACTCTTCCAATGACTTTTTCATCTTTGAATTCTTTATCAGTATCAAAGACAATAACTAAAGAATCACCATTATCTTTATAAGAATAAAATATACCGTAATCCTTCATGTTATTTCTCCAATATAATTCTATGAATTGGGACGCCTTCATCACGGAATGACTTTTCGTATTCTGTCATCGTATCAAAAGGATCATAGTCTTGATAATCATCAGTTTTAAAAACTAATTTGAAATCAGAATTTTCTAAGTTTTCTAAAGTGAAGGTGAATAAATCGACGTTATCGGTTTTGATAATGAGCCTTCCACCTTTTTTTAGAACACGATAATAGTTCTTTAAATAACTATCCGCGGTTAATCTTCTTTTATGGTGTTTTTTCTTTGGCCATGGGTCAGAGAAGTTTAAGAATATCGCTTCAATGGAATTATCCGCGATTTTATCCATTAAAAATTCAGCATTTAAGAACATTAATCGAGCATTTGGAAGTTGTTCCTCCACTAGTTTCTTCGCAGTAAAACCACAGCAAGTGACATTGCGTTCGATACCAACGAAGAACTTATCAGGGAATTTCTTTGCCATATCCACAAGGAATTGTCCTTTACCAGAACCAATTTCTAAATAATATGGTTTATCAAAATTCAGAAGTTGCTCTTCCTCGAACATCACTTCTTTATGTTCTTCAATATATGGGACCGTCCAAGCTTTAAACTTAGTTCTCATTTCTTTCCTCTAATTTCTTTCCTAAATCCACGATTGCTTTAGCATAAATGCTAACGGATTTAAATAAATCGGTTTTCTTCATTTGTTCACCTGGTGAATGCATATTGCTGTTCCATCCTGGGAATTCCGCGCCGAAAGCGACAACGTTGTCGGCTTCTTTAGCATAAGTTCCACCACCAATAGCTTTTGGTGTGGATTTATAGTCACCAGTTTCTTTTTGGTAAGCTTCTAATAATGTTTGCACTAATACTGATTCTTTTGGATAGAAGAGTAATTTAGATTCGCTTAAGAACTCAACAGAAAATGGTTTGCTATGTTCTTTAATATTGTATTGAGCTTCATCAACATGGCATTTATCGACATAACGGAAATTGACAATCATCTTGAATTCACCTTTTTCCACCCAATCGATAATACCAACGTTTAATGAGTTATGACCCATTTCATCACTATTGGCGTATGCTTCTAAACCATAACCTTGTAAGTTCTCATAGCAGTTATGTAAGTGCAATAAATCCTTGTTTGTATAGAATTTAGCAATAGCTTTGATTGCGGCGATACCGGCATTAAAACCAAGTTCTGGTGTAGAACCATGCGCGGCCACACCATGGAATGTTATTGTATCTATATCATCTTCACGAACATGGCTAAATTTATAGTCATGATCAGTTAAATAAGTGATGAATTCTGGATCATAGTCCATGACCACATCACACTTCTCAATAACTGAGTTACTAGCCACACCACCATGGATGGAATGAATGTGTTTTAAACTAAGTTTCTTTTTAACCTCAAAATTGATAATACCTTTTTCCGCAAAAATCAAAGGATATTCGGCATCTGGAGAGAAGCCAAAGTCTGGTTGAGGTTTCTTTAATTTTTGGAAATAGTATTCCACGCCAGCGGAACCACTTTCTTCGTTTCCACCAACGATAAATCTAATTTGATAATCGCCTTGTAAGTGATTGTCTCTAACTGCTTTCATAGCATAGTAAGCAGCGAGTAACGGTCCTTTATCATCAGCGACACCACGGCCTGTTAATCTATCGCCACGATCAACCATTTGAAATGGCTCTTGATCCCAACCAGTTCCGGCAGGGACAACATCAGCGTGGGCCATAATGGTAATGTTCTTACCTTCACCACAGATGATTTCGACTACTTTGTTCGCGTAGTTTCTGACTTCGAATCCATCGTCTTTAGCAAGGTTTGCGATATATGTTAAAGCGTTTGTAACACCTTGACCAAATGGGTTTTCTTTACTGACAGTTTCTTCATCGTAAACAGAGTTAATAGCGACAAATTCACCAAGATGCTTAAGCAAATCATCGTGGTATTGCGCAGTAATTGTGTCATAAAGTGTTTCTTTTGCTTTCTTTTTCACTGTTCCGTGATAGATAGCTTGATATTGTGGGAAGGCTTTATCTAATGCCAAGATGACAAGTGGGCATAAGACAAGTGCACCAGCAACTTCAACTGGGAAGTTAATCGCCATAGAGGCAAACATTGTCTTCATGAATGTGGCAAAGACTTCTTCGGAATTGAACGCCACATAAAGCATTAATAAAACTGCTAATGTATGAAAAACAGTAATAACGCCACACAAGATTACGTCAATTGAGTATCTTAATTTTGGTCTTCTTATTAAGCGTGTTAAGTCAAAGGCTAGGCCAGCGATAAATCCAAAGAAGATTCGTGGTAAAATAGATACAAGCGGGTTTTGGAAAGCAGGATTTCCGATAATGAATGAATTGGCCCAGCAGAATAAACCAAAAGTCGCACCAGAAAGAATACCGGCTTTCCAGCCTAAGAGCCATGAAAAGATAATCACAAATAAGTGAATAATAGTAATTTCGAATGCACCTGGGATAATTTTGATATATCCTACATTAGGTACAAAGTTTAATATCGCCATTACTGCGATAATAATCGCGGCAAAAGCAATATCAGTAACGCGTTTATTTCTTAAAGAATTTTCTTTTTTCTTAGCCATTTTATTTGTCCTCATTTCTAATCAAGATACGATTGAGGCCTTCTAAGCAAAGTGTCTCATCATATATGAATTCATTTCTTAAAATGTCTTTGAGATAAATAGCACTACCACCAGTTAAGATGTGCTTACATGGATAACCGAGTTCTTCTTCATAACGATTAATAATTCCATCAATCATATCAGCATGCCCATAAGTCACACCAGCATTAATAGCGTCCACTGTGTTTTTCGCCATCACTGTTTTTGGTGCTTTAACAGATATCTCATGTAATAATGCTGCGCGATTTGTTAATGCAGACACACTTAATGCGAGTCCTGGCATAATCATGCAACTCACGAAAGCACCACTCTTATCGATAAGCAATACTTTTGTCGCAGTACCCAAATCGGTAATTAAACATGGATAACCATATTTTTCTTTTGCGCCGACCATAACGGCGATGAGGTCATTGCCAACTTCACTAGGATTATCAACATGTACTGGGAGTCCGGTTTTAACACCTGGAGCAATAAGTAATGGTTCCTTGTTAAAGATGGTTTTTACTGCGCTAATAAGTTCATCATTAACGCTGGGAACAACACTAGAAAAAATTATGCGATCAATTTGCTTCGCATCCAAAGAAAGATCCTTAAGTGTTCGTTCAATGACGGATATATATTCGTCACTTGTCTTCTTTGTGTCGACTGTAAATGACAGCCTCTTGTGGAGTTGTTCTTCTTTGAAGAACCCTACTCCAACTGTGGTATTACCCACATCAATGCATAAGTTCATTTTTTACCTCCGCTACAATCCCAAATGGGTATCGTGCTATTTAAACTAAGCAACTACTATATTAACAATTTTGTTTTTAACAACAATGATTTTTTTAATCTCGTGTCCTTCGACAAATTTTATGACGTTCTCTTGAGAAAGGGCGATTTCTTTAGTCTTTTCATCATCGCTATCTTTTTCAATTTCGATTGTCGCTCTTAATTTGCCATTCACACTAACAGCGATTTTCACTGTATTGGCTTCGAGTTTGTTTGGATCAAATGTTGGCCAAGATTCAAAGGCGATTGTGTTATCATGACCAAGTTTTTCCCACATCTCTTCACCGATATGAGGAGTAATACAGGAGATGAGTTTCACAAATCCTTCTGCGTATTTTCTTGGCAACTTACCAACGCGATAAACTTCATTAATGAAAATCATCATTTGGCTAATCGCTGTATTAAACGCTAAGATTTCATAATCTTCAGTTACTTTCTTCACTGTTTGGTTATAAACCAAATCAAGTTCTGAGACTTCTTCGTCAACGACAAAGCCGCTTTCTAAGATGGCTCTCCAAACTCTTTCTAAGAATCTATGTGCACCTTCGACGCCCTGCTCACTCCAAGGTTTGCTCGCTTCAAGTGGTCCCATAAACATTTCATATAAACGAAGTGTATCAGCACCATAGTCTCTTACGATATCGCTTGGGTTAACAACATATTCAGGGAATCTCTTGCCCATCTTGATGCCGTTGGCGCCTAAAATCATTCCTTGGTGAACGAGTTTCTTAAATGGTTCATCAAAGGAAATATAACCTTTCTTATAAAGGTATTTAGTCCAAATACGAGAGTAGATTAAGTGACCAACCGCATGTTCTGGTCCGCCAATATATAAGTCGACAGGTAACCAGTGATCAGCGAGTTTCTTATCACAGAATGTATTTTCATTCTTTGGATCAACATATCTTAAGAAGTACCAGCTACTACCGGCACTACCAGGCATTGTAGAAGTCTCTCTTAAGCCGTTTTTACCATTAAATTGATATTTCTTCCATTCGGAAGCATTTTCAAGTGGAGCCTTGCCGTTATGGCCCTTATAATCATCAAGGATAGGTAAGACTAATGGTAGTTCTTTATCATCTAAAGCATGGATAGTTCCATCTTCCATATGGACGACAGGAACTGGTTCACCCCAATATCTTTGACGGGCAAAAATCCATTCTCTGAATTTATAGTTAATTTTCTTTTCACCGATGCCTTTTTCTTTTAAGAATTCGAGCATCTTATTAATAGCGTCTTCTTTATTAAGTCCGTTTAAGAATTCGGAATTAATATGTAAGCCATCATCTTCATAAGCTTCTTTAGAAATATCTCCGCCTTCTAAGACTTGGATAATATCTAAGCCAAATTTCTTAGCGAAAGCATAGTCTCTACTATCATGAGCTGGGACCGCCATAATAGCGCCAGTACCATAAGTAGATAAGACATAATCAGAGATATAGATTGGAATCTTCTTTCCATTCGCAGGATTAACTGCATAAGCACCAGTGAAAACACCGGTCTTTTCTTTATTTAAAGAAGTTCTTTCAAGTTCACTCTTTCTGGCGGCTTCTTCAATATATTTATTCACTGCAGCAAGTTGTTCTTTGCTTGCGATTTTCTTCACGAGCTCGTGTTCAGGTGCTAGTACGCAATAAGTGGCACCGAAAAGTGTGTCGCATCTTGTGGTAAAAACTGTGAACTTTTCATCACTATCAGCAACTTTGAAATCCACTAAAGCACCGATTGATTTACCAATCCAGTTTCTTTGGATTTCTTTTGTCGACTCTGGCCAATCAATACGATTAAGGCCTTCTAATAATTCTTCACCAAATTGAGCTTGGTCAATAACCCATTGTTTTAAGTTTTTTCTAACAACTGGATATCCACCTCTTTCACTCTTACCATCAATGACTTCGTCATTTGATAAGACGGTACCGAGTTCTTCACACCAGTTAACTGGCATGTCGATATATTTGGCATAGCCATCAAGGAATAAACCTTTAAAAATCCATTGCGTCCATTTATAGAAATTTGGATCACTTGTGGAAATCACTTTATCCCAGTCGTAGTCAAAACCAAGTTCTTTTAATTGATGGGTAAAGGTTTCAATGTTTTTTTGGGTAAATCCTTCTGGATGGTTTCCCGTTTGAATTGCGTATTGTTCCGCAGGCAAGCCAAATGAGTCGTATCCCATTGGGTGAAGGACGTTATATCCTTGCATTCTTTTCATACGGGAAACGATATCGGTTGCGGTATATCCTTCTGGGTGACCTGCATGTAGGCCTACGCCTGATGGGTATGGGAACATATCAAGCGCATAAAATTTAGGTTTAGAGAAATCCCAAACATCAGTCTTAAAAGTCTGATGTTCTTCCCAATATTTTTGCCATTTTTTCTCTATATTTTTATAGTCGTAGCTCATATGCTAACCTCAAGTTACTTTCTATTTACTAATTCTTTATAGACACCAAGATAATTTGCCGCAGACTTCGCCCAGGAATTATCTGTTGTAATTGCGTTTTTCATTAATTTTTTAATGAGTGGTTTATTAAACCATGTATCGTACGCATAGATACATGTATATTTCATATCGTCTGGATGATAGTTATCAAATCCGAATCCATTCGCGGTATCTTGGTTGCCGCTATCGAAGTTAATAACACTATCTTTAAGTCCACCAGTTCTTCTCACGATTGGTAATGTAGCATATCTTTGAGCAATCATTTGTCCTAAACCACATGGTTCAAATAGTGAAGGCATCATGAAGAAGTCACTAGCAGCGTAGATCTTGTGGGCCAAGGCATCGTTATATCCGATATAGATAGCGATCTTATCTGGATATGCCGCTCTTAAGCGTTCAAGTTCTAATTCATATTGTCTTTCACCACTACCTAAGACAATGATGTTACATCCTCTATAAGCGAGCTCTTCAATTGCTGGGAACAAGATATCTAATCCCTTTTGCCAGGTTAATCGACTAACGATGGAATAACATGGACGATTGTAATCATTGATATTTAATTCTTTGAATAATGCGACTTTATTTGCCTTTTTCTTACTCCAGTAATTGGTTTTACGATATTGTTCAGCGATGAATTGATCATGTTCTGGATCAAACTCTAGATAATCAATACCATTTAAAATGCCACAGAAATCCCATTCTCTAAGATTTAATATGCCATCTAAATGCATACCGCCTTCTGGAGACAATAATTCTTGTCTATGAGTTGGAGAGACAGTTGTGATTTTATCAGCGTAGACAATACCCGCTTTTAAGGTGGATACTCTATCCATTAATCTCACTTTGCCATCATCGAATAGCGATAATGGTAAGTTATATAAATCACCTAATGCTTCTCTATCAAGCATTCCTTGGAATGCTGGGTTATGAATAGTCATCACGAATTTAGTTTTACTAAATCCTGGGCGATACCATTCATCTTCTTTACATAAGCATGGGAGCATACCTGCTTGCCAGTCATGTACGTGAATAATATCAGGCACTTTCTTTTGTCTAGCTAGAAATTCTCTAGCCACTAAAGCGAAGAAAGCAAATCTTTCTCCATCATCACCATCACCATATAAGTTATTGCGGTCAAAATACCAGTGTTCAATAAAGTAATAGGTGATTCCATCAGCATAAGTAAGATATACTTTCGCTTCGTGATGTCTCCAGGACATATTAACAGCGAAAGAATCAACTAACTTAACTGGTGTTTTAATAGTGTTTTTCACAGTTTGATAGAATGGCAAAATAACCATTACTTCTTCACCGATTATGGTTAATTCTTTTGAAAGTGAATATACGACATCAGCGAGACCACCAGTTTTGCAAAACGGTCTAGCCTCACTTGCTACCATTGCAATTCTCATTACACTTTTTCTCCTTGTTTAATGACAAGAACTTTTTCTTTTGTTCCAGCGAGTTTCTTCACTTCTATAACACGTGCCTTTTTCTCTAATAAAACATATTCCATCTTTGCGTTCTTACCGACGAAAGATTGTGTGAATAAGATACAGTTTTTAAGTTCTGCCCCTTCTTCGACAATAACATCACGAGAAATGATACAGTTCTCCACTTTACCTTTGATGATTGCACCATTAGCGACGAAGGAATTAACAACATTCGCTTTTGGACCATAAAGTGATGGAGGTGTATTGTGTGTGGTTGTATAGATTGGCCATTCAGGTAAGAATAACTTTTGACGGTTTTCATACTTTAATAATTCGAATGACTTATCGACGTAGTCGAAGGAAGAAAGAATTGGAACGACATAGCCATCAAATTCATAAGCATAGACTGGAATACGGTGATGGTTAATTGCGTAACTGATCATCTTTCTAAATCCATACATGGAAGAAACTTTATCACTTAATGCAAGGATCTTATCAAATGCCGCACGTGTGAAGATGAATGTTTCTAAGGAAATGTTTTGTTTCTTTTCTTCACCGATATTGCTTCTTGAATGGGTGATGACATTGTTCTTGGCGATTTCTAATGAATCGCAGTTTAAATATTCTTTTGTGCCGCGTGTTGTTTTTGTATATAAGCAGGAAATTTCTGCACCGGATTCTTCGTGGAATTCAATGAGTTTTCTGAAATCAAACGCCATTAAGAAGAATGTTGGGGCAAGGATGATATAATCAGGATTATTATCTTCGATAATGGAATAATGTTCTTTGATATTTGCGATATCAGTATTGAACTTTGGACTATCGAGTAATTTTTCATTTAATAAAATTCTTAAAAAACCTGTTCTTGTATTGTTAATCCAAATATTACCTTCTAAAGTGTGGTTTCTAACCGCGGAAATATTGTTTTCCGCAAGGATAACCATTCTATCAATCTCGGAGTTAGAGAAGTTAGATAAGGTGAAATCCATTAAGCCATAACGGCCTAAGAACGACAAAGAACCAAGAGGTCTAGTCTTAGTGAGTTGTCCCATGCTTGGAGTGTCATGTAAATTACAAATACCTAAAATCTTACTCATGATTATTTGCCTCCATTAGAAAGAAGAATGATTTCATCGCTGTTAAGATTTATCTTTTCGCCCGCTTCGACAACATAGTCAGGGGCAATAATTGCGTTATTTACTTGCGCGCCATTCTTAACGCGTGCACCACTCATAATGACGCATCTTGTACAAACAGCGCCTTCTTCAATAACTGCATCGCTAGAAATAACACAAGAGTCGCATTTACCTAAGATAACTGCGCCTTGGTTAGCAATGCTTCTAGTAATGGAACCTTCTGGTCCAATATATTGAGGAACACTAAAAGTGTCTTGTGTATAAATTCTTGTAGTTCTATCCGCTTCATATAAGTCAAACGTTCTATCATCTAAAGCGATATCCATATTGGCTTGATGGAGGGAAGCTAATGTACCAACATCTCTCCAATAGCCTTTGAATCTATAGGCTTGCATTTTTAATCCATCATTAAGCATCTTTGGAATAATGTTATTTCCAAAGTCATGTTCGGATTTTGGATCAGCAGCGTCTTCCACTAAATACTTGCGGAGAACTTTCCATGTAAACACATATACACCCATGGATGCGAGATTGCTTTTTGGATGAGCAGGTTTTTCTTGGAACTCCACGATGCGGTCGTCTTTATCGACTGCCATAATGCCAAAACGGTTGGCCTCTTTTGGATCAACTTCGATAACAGAAATTGTCGCATCAGCGTCAGTATCGATATGTAAATCAACCATATCGTTATATAAGGTTTTATAAATATGGTCACCAGAAAGGATTAAAACGTATTCTGGATCATTTTCATCAAGGAAATCTAGATTCTGTGCAATAGCATCCGCGGTTCCCTTATACCAATTTGCACCTGCTTCGGTTTGTCTTGGTGCTAAAGAAGTTAATAATGAGTGAACACCATTTAAACCCCATTTCTCACCATTGCCGACATAGGCATCCAAAACGGTGGATTCATATTGTGTCAAAACACCAACGGTATTAATTCCACTATTGGCACAGTTGCTAAGTGGAAAATCAATAATGCGATACTTAGCTGCGAAAGATACGGCAGGTTTAGCAGTTTTCTTTGTTAATGCTTCTAATCTAGTACCTTTACCGCCAGCAAGAATCATGGCTACTACTTTCTTAGACATAGTTAAATCTCCTTTGCCTTTAATATTATATCAAGCACACGCGTATATGGGTAAGTAAAAACAAAACTCTTTTTGAAATCATTTACAAGTTATATGATATGTATCATGAAAGTTAGAGTTTCTGCTTGGCGTTTAATCGGATTATTATCCATCGTTCTACTAATCGGCGCTGCCGTTACTTTTGGCTTCACATTTAACTTTTTCCTTAAACCAATTAACCAATGGCAATGGCAAGCATACGCAATTATCGCCATATGGCTAACTATTTCAGTTGCCCTCGTTTTAGCGTCTTTACTCGGTAGTTATTACGAAGTGGAAAAGAGTTATGTGATTGTTCATAAAGGCCATCAAAAACTCATGTATAATTACAGCGATGTAGTTTATATCGACGAAGAGCAATCCGTGAGAAGAAAAACAGTTTGCTTCTACACCAGACAAGGCCACTGCCGTTACTTAATGTTTGATAAGAAGGGAATTCTTTACAAAGTGATGATCTCAAACTGCAAGCATCGCTTAAGCAAAGAAGACTTCAAAAAGAAGTATCCGCAGGTTAAATTATAAAAGAATAAAAAAAGTCGAATTGTTCTAGGAAAAATCCTGGAACTTTTCTTTTGAAAAATATTTTATAAATCCTTGTTGCAACAATCTTTACCTTGTGGTAAGATTTTCAAAGTGAATTAGGAGGACTACGATATGTCAAGAGTATGCCCAGTTACAGGAAAAGGACCAGTTAGCGGTAACAACCGTTCTCACTCATTAAGAGCTACAAGACGTAGATGGAACTGCAATCTCCAAACCAGAACTGTTGTGGTCGATGGAAAAGAAATGCGCGTTCGCATGTCCACCAGAGCCTATCGCAGTCTCAACAAACAATATAAAGAGAGATAAGGATTATTCCTGTAAAATAAAAACGACCATAAGGCCGTTTTTTTGTTGTCTTTTTTTAAGCGGTTAATGCAATGATCAATAAACAATATAATATTTGACTTGCAGGAAGTAATAACACCATCAGCCATTCAGTGAAGGCCACCAATATAAAGTTTGGTCTAATGTATTTTTCGTTGCCTTGTTCATCCACTGCCACTTTCATTTTAATGTTGAATGAGAGTTTTGGATTCATCACAAAAGCAAACATAGTTAAGCCGATAATGAATGAGATGATCATAATAACTACTAGGAAAACATTCTTTGTGTTCTGATAGACGCTGAAGGAAGTTAAACCTAACGCCATCGGTGTGAAAATTGCCGCAACAAATAAAATTATCATTACGACAAAATGAAACTTAAGTAATTTAAGTGGAACGAAATGAATTCCCAAAACTAAAATTGAATAAACAATGCCAGCAATTATCGTAGCAATTAGATAACCGTTTGTTTTGAAATACGCTAAACCTAAGCCAAATAAACCCATGGAGACAAGCATCGATAAGATTAAGGCGATATTGCCCAAAAGATTGTCGGTTATCTTAGATTCATAATTTAATTCATACGGAAAGAAACTTTTAACATCATATTTATTTTCGAATCTCTTTTTATAGTTATAAGTAGATAAAAAGAAATAAGCGATGAATAAAAGAATTGATGAGGCAGCAAATCCGATAAACCAACCGTAATGAATATTAGGCATTCTTTAATCCTTCAATGCGTTCTTTGACATCTTCTTTGCCAAATAAATAAGATCCCGCAACTAAAACATCAACGCCGTTATCAGCACATAATTTTGCGGTATCTTGATTGATTCCGCCATCAACTTCGATTAAGCAGTGGTAATCTTTTGCATCAATCACATCTCGTAAATATTTGATTTTTGCTAACGCTTCATACATAAATGATTGTCCACCAAAACCAGGTTCGACAGACATCACTAAAATTAAATCTAAATCAGGAAAGAATTTATCCAATACCTTAACATCGGTTTTTGGTTTGATTGATAAACCAGCTTTGCCACCATTTTGATGAATAATATCGATGACTTGTTTGACTTCTTTATCGTTCTTGCAAGCCTCATAATGGAAGGTTAAATATTCCGCACCAGATTTGATGAATTCTTCTGCATATTTAAGAGGTTCAGAAATCATAATATGAACATCGTTGACCATATTGTGTGAATGGGCGATACATTTTAAAACTGGAATACCGAAAGAGATGTTTGGAACAAAATGTCCATCCATAACATCGAAGTGAAGCCATTCTGCTCCAGCCTTTTCGACTGTTTCGATATCACGTTTTAAATAATTGAAATCAGCGCTCAAAATTGATGGGGCAACAATAAGTTTTTTCATCTTTCATACCTCTTTGTTTTATATATACTTTGTTCGGATAATTTTAGATAACATTCATAGGCAATTTTTGGAAATGTTCCATTCTCGAATTGCTCTTTCACAAAGCACTTATTTTCAGTGATGTGCAAGCAGTTAGAATAGAAACATTTTGTATATAAATTAGTAAATCCTGGATAAAATTGCGCTAAATCTTCTTTATAGAGATCGAGTTCTAGGGAAGAAAAACCAGGAGTGTCTGCAATATATCCACCTTCATATGGAAGCAAGATAACTTCTTTGGTTTGGTGTTTACCACGACCTAAGGCATATGAGTATTCGCCAATCTTTCTTTCGAAGTCTTTATCAATGGAATTAATAAGGGAAGATTTGCCCACTCCACTTTGTCCAATTAGACAAGTGACGTGATTAGCAAATAGTTTCTTCACTTCTTCTAATCCTTCCATTGTTTTATTGCTTACCACATATGTATCAATATTCATCATTTTGAAGTTTTTAATGATCTCTTCAATGAGGCCTTTATCTTCTTCTTTATCGGATTTTGTGAGAATGATTTTAGCGTTAATATTATTCATATTTGCATAGGTTAAATACTTAAACGCTAAAAGATAGGAGAATTCCGGTTCTTTCAAAGACTCCACAATAAGCATCTGATCGATGTTTGCAATAGGTGGTCTTTTAAGAAAACTAACACGGTCATAGACTTGTTGGATAACGAATTGACCTTCGCTAATTTCCACATCATCTCCGACTGTTGGCTTCACACCTTTATTTCTAAATAGTCCTCTAGCTGGGGCATTATAAATAACACCATCGACATCGACGGAATAAACACCACAACTTGAAGAAACAATACGACCTCTCATTATTTAAATCCGAATAATCTTCTAAAGAAACCCTTCTTTTCTTTTAATCCTTTTTCGCCTTTAAGCGCCACTAAATCATCATGTAATTCTTTAGCGGTTGCGTAGCGTTCTTTAGGATTCTTTTTCACGCATTTAAAGATAATGCGTTCAATTTCTTTTGGACAGTTAGGGAGATACTTCTTTGGTGAAGGGAATTTCTCATTAATGTGAGATACCGCAATATCAATCGCGGAATTCTTAATATATGGAACATGTCCTGTGATAAGTTCGAAAAATGTGACACCTGCACTATAGATATCAGATTGTCCTGTTGCGGGTTTTCCAGAAGTAATTTCTGGTGCTAAATAATGGACAGAACCCACTATTTCGCTATCTTTACTTGTAATTTGTGATGTAGCATCAGTTTGAGCAATACCAAAGTCACCCAACTTAATTGTGCCATCACCCATAACATATAAGTTGTCTGGTTTGACATCTCTATGGACAATACCATGTGAGTGCGCATAATCAAGCGCAGACGCTAATTGAATCATGTAATCCACTGCTTCTTCAATAGGAACAGATGAACGGAAGTCTAAAACTTGTTTTAAGTTTTGGCCTTTAATAAATTCATTAGCGATATAAGGAACACCATCAACTGTGCCGTGGTTATAAACCTTAACAATGTTAGGGTGATTTAAAGAAGCTGCAATTGTTGCTTCATTTTTAAAACGAATCAAGTTGACTGGATTTTCCATGACATCCTTACGGATGAGTTTAATAGCAACGGTTTTTTTACCGATAATATCGTTGCCTTCATAAACTTCCGCCATACCACCATGGCCAATACGTGCACTTACGCGATATCGGTTATCAACAAGGGAACCAATTTTAAGTGGCATTATTCTTGCGCCTCCCAAATCGCGACAGCAATATTGTCAGAACCACCATTTGCGTTAGCTAACGAAACAAGTTCATTAACTTTTTGATCTGGTGTATCGCTACCTTTCATGATGGATAAAAGATCCTTATAAGGAACGTTATTATATAAACCATCACTACACACTAGGACAGCATCTCCTAAATATGGGCGAATTTTGATGTCCAAGTCTAAACTTGGATAAATGCCTAAAGCGTTCATTAACACGTGACGCTTTGGGTGAGTTTCAATCTCTTCTTTGGTGATTTCACCAATACGATAGAGATATTGAACATATGTTTGATCTTCAGTGATTTGTTCAAGATTTCTATTTCTATAAGAATAAGCTCTTGAGTCGCCAGCTTGAGCCACAACCATATAATCATTTACGATTAGCACCAACGTAATTGTGGTACCCATACCTTGGTATTTTTGGTTATGACTGGCTTGAGAGAAAATCTCAGAGTTTGCTTTTCTGATAACACTGCTAACCCAACTCTTTGCGAAGAATTTGTTGGCAAATCTATCTTTTTCTTGGAAAGCTTGAGTAATAACTTCGACTGCGGTTGTAGAGGCTAAGTCGCCTTTATTCGCGCCACCCATACCATCGCAAACAACAAGTAAAATGTTACCTCTACTATTCGTTAAGGCACACACTCTATCTTCATTATTCATGCGAACTTTACCGATATCAGTCTTTGTGGCATAACGCCCATATAAGTACTTCTTTGGTGTCATAGGGTTCCCTCACTTTTAGCTTTTAATTGTCCACAAGCAGCATCAATGTCGCTGCCGAATTCTTTTCTAATTGTCGCTGTCACTCCACCTTTGGCAAGATAATCAAGGAAGGCGTGAACGCGATTTCCACTGCTGCGTTTATAATCATTCTTATTGGTTTCGTTATATGGAATTAAATTCACATATCCCATTGTTCCTTTAATTAATTTGATTAATTGTTCAGCGTGTTCTTTTGTATCATTAATACCTTCTAAAAGAAGGTACTCATAAGTAACTCTTCTTCCGCTAACTTGTTCATATTCCTTTACCGCGGGCATCAAGACTTCTAGTGGATAAGCCTTATTAATTTTCATGAGTTCATTTCTTAACTCATTATTGGGAGCGTGTAATGAAATAGCTAAGTTAGTTTGTAATCCCTCTCGAGCGTATTTTTTAATACCTTCG
This sequence comes from Bacilli bacterium, assembly GCA_016298185.1. Lineage (GTDB taxonomy): Bacteria > Bacillota_I > Bacilli_A > RFN20 > CAG-826 > RUG13091. The sequence goes on from JAEDDA010000008.1 coordinate 17,344, forward strand.
ATAAGACCACATGTCGAGACTGTGATATGTCTTGCTCCTATCGCTAATCCTTTTTGGGCGTTAACAATACGGATAAAGTCCATCACGTTATCATAATTATCAAATGGTTCGCCAGTTCCCATCACAACGACATGGGTAACATGCATACCTTTACCCTCTTCTCTTAAGAGGTCATTGATAATCATCACTTGCCCAGTCATTTCTTCTGGCCTTAAGTTTCTTTGTTTACCTAAAATACCAGAGGAGCAGAATGAACAAGCCATATTACATCCAACTTGGCTAGATACGCATACTGCACATCCGTAGTTATAACGCATAAGTACGCATTCCACTTTCATGTGGTCTTCTAATTCTAGAAGAAGTTTGATTGTACCGTCACTACTAACTTGTTTCTTATAAATAGTTGGAAGTGATAAAGAGTACTTTTCTTTTAGAACTTCTCTAAATTTCAAAGAAATATCGGTCATTTCATCAAATGAACGAGCGTTCTTTTCATATAGCCAAGTGTATAGTTGAATAGCGCGATAAGGTTTTTGTCCTTCCGCGACCATTAAATCTTGGAGTTTTTTCATTTCCATTCCGTAAAGATTAATCATGAGATTCCTCTTTTCTTATAATGGCAAAATATAAAATCGATTTATATGGATCGAATGTAAATAATTGTTTTTCATTAACAAGTCTGAAGTTCTTGTTGTTCGCTAAGAAATCGCAAACTACACGTTTGGTTTCATTCTTACAAAGTGTAGGAACAAAGTAGATGAGTTCTCCACCATTTTCAACTTGTTTAGATGCTTCTAAAATACTTTCTTTTTCGATTTGGATGAATTTATCTAAATCTTCTTGTTTGCATCTTAAGAAATATTCTGGAGAATCAATCAAAGATTGGAAATGAGAGTTTTCTGGAGAAACAAACATTGTATGAACAGGTTTAGAAATACATGTAAGCATCGCAGTATGAGGACATTCATATAGTGAAAGTCCTTCTAAGTGATATCTATTCTTTAAGGTTTCCGCTTCAACTAAAGTGGATTGATTGTTACATAAAACATCGGCTTTAAAGAAAGGACCTAAAATTGCATAAAGTTCTTTAAGAATATGGTTAGAACAACCATTATAAATAGCGATGCCACGGAGTGGATCGATATCTAATTCTTCACACATTAATTTATATCCTAAAGGATAAACAAAGCCATCGGAATGTCTAACGGCTTGGTGACTTTTAAGATTGATGTTTTCTTCTTTAGCTAAAGCTATGTGTTTGATTTCAGAAGGAACTAAATCGTTATATTTATTAAAGAAATCTTCATCAGAAATACAATATGTATTAATTCTTAATGCGGAATATAAATTCTTACTGGATAAGGAACGAAATTGTTTCTTCGCTAGGAAAGGACCACAGTTCTTTTCCCATAAGTTAACAATCCACATTGGTAAGTTATATCTAAGAGAAAGGAATTTCTTTGAACCATATTCAATGTCTTCAGGAATTAAATCCTTTGGATCATTAAATGAAGAAATGAATTGTTCTACTCCTTCGAGTTTAGATTCACTAGCGACATATTTGTTAAATGATTCTTCATCAAACTTTTTAGCAAAGATGTGATTAGCAAGTCCTAAAGAGAGAATATTAAAACTATCCTCACTAATTTCTGGATATTTTCTACTAGCTAATTCTTTGAAGACATAGTAATGTCTTAAAGCGCAGCCAACGACTGCGTTCACTTCGCTTTTTATTTGTTCGTTTTCTTCTTTCTTTAACGCCACTTTGCTTGCGGTTCTAAAAGAAAGATTATTATTTATAACATCACTCAAAATTTTTGATGCGTATTCAAAACGTCCCATAAATTATTTATCGTTCAATCCTTCAAAAATATCACCAGTGAAGATTTGATCTTCCGCTTCACCTTCTTCGATGTCTTCTGGATATTCATCTCCTTCAACATCAACGAGGTTTTCTTCACTTAAGAATCTTGGGTAGTTATCATTTATTTTTTGATATCTATCATCTTGTGAATAGTAACGGAATTGCACAGTGACATGGATGGCCACTTCGCCAATGCCATTCATCATTAATTGCGCCATTTGGTCTTGTAAGACTGAAACTTTCTTTGGAGCGTGAACATCAATCAAAATGTTCCAAGAAGTTTGTTCTGTACCTTTATGGAAAACCATAGCTTCAGGTGCAATAAAAATAACATCTTCTTCGCTAACTTCGTAAAGCTTAGCCACAAGAGGTGTTAATTCTCTAGATATTTGTCCGACCACAAATTGGTCTAAACCGTAAATTGTAATAGTAATCATTGTATAGTCCTCGCGAATTATTATAATGCAAGACTATACATTTTTATACTAAAAATTGTATGGATCTATATTTATAGAGAGATGAAATTGACTCTTTGTTGAATAAAGGGAGATGGCTTTTTTAAGTATCTCTCTAGCTAGTTTCTGGTCTTTATATTTAATAAGTGCGGTTCTTAAATAGTTGTTTCCTTCAAATGGAACATATGGAATTGTTGGACCCAATATTTGTCCATTATCACCAAATTCGTGATTTAAAAATTCTATTAAAGAAACCATACCTTCAATAACATGTTCTTCATTTTTTCCAGCAACAGTGACGCTGGCTAAATAAGAGTATGGAGGATAGGACTGAAGTCTACGGAATTCCATCTCTTTGCGATAGAAGAGTTCATAGTTCTGACGCGCAGACATTGTGATTGCATAATTGTTAGGCATGTAGGTTTGAATAATCGCGATACCTTTTTTATCTTTACGACCACTTCTACCCACTGCTTGAGTGATGAGTTGAAACGCTCTTTCATTAGATCTATAAGATGGCATAGATAAACCAATATCCGCTAAAACGACACCGACTAAAGTGACATTAGGGAAGTCGTGACCTTTAGCAATCATTTGAGTGCCAATTAAAATATCAGCCCGTTTTTGCCTAAATTCTTCAATAATAGCAGGTATTTTTGTTCTAATCTTTGCAGAATCGCTGTCTAATCTTAAAGTCCTAGCTTCTGGGAATAAACGATTAACTTCTTCTTCAATTTTTTCAGTTCCAAAGCCCGTTTTCATAATATATTTGCTGCCGCATTCTGGGCATTCTTCTGGCATCGTCATAACATAATCGCAGTGATGGCATTTAAGCATGTTATCACTCTTATGATAGGTTAACGCAATATCGCATGTTGGACACTTAAAAATATGCCCACACTTACGGCAAGAAACTGATGTTGAGAAGCCTCTTCTATTAATTAAAAGTATCGCTTGTTCGTGTCTTGACAAAACACCAGAAATTTCACTTCTAAGTCTTCTAGAAAAGATATAAGAATCTCTATCGATATTACGATAATCAGATAAGTTCACAATTGTTGTTTGTGGTAATTCCTTATTATTTACACGATTGTTTAATAGTAAGAGATGGTAGATATTCTTTTGTGCTCTCGCTCTTGATTCTAGCGATGGAGTGGCACTGCCTAAAATCACTTTTGCTTTATGCATCTTTCCACGCATAATTGCCACTTCTCTAGCGTGATAGAAAGGAACAGTGTCTTGTTTATAAGATTCGACATGTTCTTCATCTAAGATGATCAAACCAATATTCTTTAAAGGCGCAAAGATTGCACTACGTGCACCAACAACAATATGACAATCTCCATTAGCGATTTTACGGTATTCATCATACTTTTCTGCAGGAGTTAGTTGGCTATGAAGAATTGCTACATCACCCTTAAATCTTCTTAAATAATATTCCACCATCATCGGTGTTAAAGATATTTCTGGAACAAGCATTAAAACAGATTTGCCTTCTTTAAGAACTTGTTCAGATAAAGTGAGATATACTTCAGTTTTGCCACTACCAGTAACGCCTTCTAACAAATAGACTTTATCATCCGATTCATTGAATTCTTTAATGACCCCTTTTTGTTCGTTAGTTAACTCGGGAGGAGCGATATATTCAAAATCAGGAATTTCTAATCTTCTTTTCTCAACTTTAAATTCCGCAACTCTACCATATTCAACAAGTTTCTTAAGAATTGAAACCTGTTTAATTTCTCTTTTTAAAACTGAATCTGCTGATGAAATTAATCTTAGTAATTCAATTTGTTTATCGGTTAATCCACTTTCATCATTATCCACGGCTTTGACATAAATGTCATATGCTATTTTTGGCGCTTTTAAAGAGGATTTTCTTGGAGATAATGAAGGAGGAAGCATGGATTGCAAAACACTGATTTTAGGAGCGATATAATAGTCCGCTACTTCATCAGCTAATTTAAGCAAATCGTCACTTAATAAAGCGGAAGAATCTATAACATCAATAACTTCGTCAATAGAAAAGCCAAACTCTTTTTCGAGTTCTTCCACACTCTTATCGGTTTCATAGCATTTAGTGATATATCCTACTAGTTCACGATTATTGAATTTTAATAAAACTCTAAATCCGACATCTAATGTTTTATTTCCTTTATAGCAATAAGAAAAAGGACGGTCGAGTGAATAATTAGCGTATTCTATGAGTACTTCTACTACTTTCATTATTTCTCTTCCGTCTTATCTCTTTTTCATTTTGGATTTAATAATATCAACGATTTCTTGAGCGGCTCGTTCAACTTTATCATTGATAATTATGTGATCGTAATTCTCAGTCATCGTCATTTCCTTGCGACCTTTTTCAAGTCTTTCTTGAATGATATCTTCTGTTTCTGTCTTTCTTTTTCTAATACGCTTTTCTAAAGCGTTAAGTGAAGGAGGCATTAAGAAGAAGGAAATAACACGATCATCATGCACCTTACTCATCACTTGAGAAGCACCGTTGATTTCAATTTCTAAGAATACATTTTTTCCGGCGTTTCTTAAGGCTTCAACTTTATCTTTTGGTGTGCCATATCTATGACCGACAAAACTGGCCCATTCTAAAAAATTTCCGTTATCGATATTCTTTTGAAATTCTTCTTCACTAACAAAGTAATAATCAACACCATCAGTCTCTTTTGCGCGTTTTTCTCTCGTGGTCATTGAAACAGAGTAAGTAAGGTCAATCTTTTTCATAGACATGATTTCTTGTCTTACGCAGTTTTTGCCCACGCCAGATGGTCCACTTAAAATAATGAGTAATCCTTTTTTCATAAGATATAAGATATTGAGTATTATATATAAACATTTATGTTTCGGTCAAACATTTATATAATAAATTAGTCTATGAATTCCTTAAAAATCACATCAAAAGACTTAATAAGCATCGTTTCTGAATTAAAAGAAAAGATTAAATTTAATCACATTTCAAATGTGACTATTATCAATTCTTATGACATTTTCTTTTCTTTTTCTATATATAGAAAAGAGAAGCTATTTATTTCTTTAAACCCACAACACCCATTTGTGTGTCTCATCGCTATCGATAATCCATGTGGCACAAAAATAGGTATGCTCAATGATTATTTAAGGAAAGAAGTCAAAGATGGATTCTTATTAGATGTAGAAACATTAAATAGCGACCGCATCGTGAAAATTTCCTATAGTCGCACGAACGAATACTTTGATAAAGAGGAACGTTTCATAATTATCGAACTCATTCCTCATCGTCCAAACTTTATTGTGTTAAATAACGATGGTACTATTTTATTTGCGACACACCAAACTGATATCGCAAATGAAAGACCGATATTAAAAGGCTTGAAATATGTCCTTCCAGAAAATAGCAATTTCGAACTAAAAGAGGAAGAATTTAGTTTGGAATCATTTAAGGAAAGCGTATCTAACTACTATATAGAAGCGAAAAGAAAGAGACTCCAAGAACAATTCAAACCTGTTCTTACTCATATCAAATCAAGAATTAAAACACTTAAAACAAAGATTAAAGTATTAAACAAAGAAATCGAAGAAGCTAAATCACATTTCGTTTATCAAGAAATTGGAACGATGATTTTGACTTATGCTTATGACGAAGATGAATTAAACAACTATGTTAAAGAAAACAATATCAACTATGACCCTTCATTAAATCCAGGTCTTAATGCGAACAAATATTTCCAAAAATATAAGAAAGCCAAAAGAACTGTGGAAATGGATGAAAAAGAGTTAGTGAAAACTAGCGATGAAATAGATTATTACGAAAGTTGTTTAGCACAATCCAAATATATGAATGAAGATGATATCTTAGAATTAGCGGCACTTCTTTTCCCTCATAAATTCAAGATTGGTAATAGAAAAAAGATTGAAGCTAAGCCTGACGAAGTAGTTATTGAAAACACCAAAATATATTATGGAAAGAACGCTAAGCAAAATGATTTCTTAACATTCAAAAAGAGTAATAAAACTGACCTATTCTTGCATATTAAAGATGAACACGGAAGTCACGTTGTTATCGCTTCTTCTAATCCAAGTAATGAGGTCATTTTAACCGCTTGTGAAATTGCCCTACTTTTATCAGGAAAAGAAGAGGGAGAAATACAAGCTACACAAATCAAAAATATTAAAAAAGGAAGTTTTATTGGCCAAGCCATTTTAACTTCCTATGAATCTTATATTATTAAGAGTGTTCGTTCTAGGACTAAGAAACTTTTGAATAAATAATTATTCACCTAAGTTCACGTTTTTAAGCAAATACTTAACTGTATTATCGTAGCCACCTCTAAATATCACATCGCCATAAGCGAAGAAATATGTTGTTGGAACAGAGCTATTATCCGCCCATTGATATGGCCCCATTGTGGCGTCATATAAATAACTTACATTTTCTTTTGTAATACTAGTAAGTGGAATATAGTAGATTTTTAATTTATATGCTTTTACAAAATCCGTTAATTGAGGTTTTAGTTTTTGACATGCTGAACAAGAATCATCACCGATATAAAAGACACAATCTATTTTGTCAGTTTTAGCTTTTTGATACATCTCACTAGGATCGGATAAAGTAAGTTCGCCACTTTCATCAATCTCTAAAGTGAACTTATAGGTGTTGGTTTCTTTTTTATTACATCCTAAAAGGAATGGGAGGATAAATAATACGCTTAATACTTTTTTCATTTATTTCCCTCCTTTTCTAAGAAGTCTTCCCCTTTAATAGCTTCGCTAGTACTTAAATTTCCAAATCCTTGTTGTCTAAGTATTTCATAAATGATAACAGCAACGCAGTTGGATAAATTTAAACTTCTCGCTTCTGGCACCATTGGTAATCTTAATAAATGGTCTGGATGTTCCCTAAGTATTTCATGCGGAATACCTGTTGATTCTCTACCAAACATCACAAAGATATCTTTAACTTGATCGGTGAAATCGAAAGAAGAATAAACTTTTTGAGAATATCTAGTTACATAGTAAATCTCTTGGTTTTTATATTTCTTAATGAAGTCTTCATATGTTGGATAGAAGAACATTTTTAAATCATCAATATAATCCATGCCCACTCTTTTAAGATCTTTGGAATCAATAGAAAAAGTGAGAGGTCCAATAATATGTAAAACTGCGTGGGTGGCCACGCAAGTTCTCATTATATTTCCAGTGTTCTGAGGCTTCTCAGGTCTATATAAAACAACGTTAATCATTAATAACCACGCGCTTTTCTTTCGGCGACAACTTTTGGTTGAATGTTGCGTTTATAGCTTGCTAAGCATTCTTTAATAACTTTGATAGCTTCATCTCTACCATAAACTTCATCAACCGTGGTGTCTTTATCTTCTAGTGATTTATAAACGGTAAAGAAGTGCTTGATTTCCGCCATAACATGGTCAGGAATATCTTTGATATCTTTAAAGTCTTTATAGAATGGATCATCATTACAAACCGCAATGATTTTTTCATCAGGTAAACCATTGTCAGTCATAATAAGGACACCGATAGGAGAACATCTAACAAAACTCATTGGAAGAATTGATTCGCTGCAAAGAACTAAAACATCAAGTGGGTCATAGTCTCTTGCGAATGTTCTAGGAATAAAACCATAGTTTTGTGGATAAATAGTAGAAGTAAATAAAACACGGTCAAGGATTAAATGACCTGTTTCTTTATCTAATTCATATTTATTCTTACTACCTTTAGAAATCTCTATCAAAGATAAAAAGTTTTCAGGTGTAATTCTCGTGGGTTTAACATCATGCCAACAATGCATAATAGGTCCTCCTATATCACATATACTTTATCACAAAGACTTTCGTATTACATTACGAAATTGTGTTATACTAAGACCATGAAAAAATATTACACGTTTCCTTTATTGCTTGTATTAGTCCCATCCATAAGTGCTTGTCAAGATACTGCGCACAGTATCGTCGCAATTAACAATATGGGTTCTGATTTTGGTGTGGTAGAAATTACTAAAGCTGGCTTATTAAATCTATTAGCGAATAAACAACAATTTGTCCTCGAACAATATTCTCCAACTTGTTCTCATTGTGAAGATTTGAAACCAATCTTAGAAAAGTATGCAAAGAGTCAAAAGAAAATTGTTTACAGATGTAATATTTTTGGATTAACAAACGAAGAATTTCTAGAAGAATATCAGAAACCATATCCAGATATTTTCAGTGATTATTACGTCCCAAGAATCCAATTTATCAATCAGGGTAAGTTAACCTATGAAGTGAATTCTGCAAAGTTCTCTTCTTACTATGGTTTGAAGAGTATTATGGATAAGCATTTTTTCTCTTCTAAAATCTATATGGTCCAAACTGCAGAAGACTTTCTAGCATTTAAAGAATCACATAAAGATTATGTTTTCTATATGTATGATCAAGAAGATTCTTTATCCACTTCTTTGGCCGCAACTTATATTATTAACAACGAAATAGCAAAAGCGAAAAAACCTGTAGTTTTGCTAAATTACATAACCTATACAGGGAATATTGACGCAATTTATAATATGTTTAATGTCGAATATTATGCTTTCGCTTCATTAGTAAAAAATAACGAAATAATAAAAACCATCGACTATTCCACTGTCGATGGTTCGGAACTAAACAATTTATTAGCTAGTCTTTAGAACCAACTTCAATTCTATTGATAGCCTTCATTAAAGCAATCTTAGCGCGGTTCACATCAACCGCGTTTTCATTTGCCTGACCGCTTAACCTCTCTTCTGCACGTTGTTTCGCTTCTTTTGCGCGTTCAATATCAATCTCATCAGCGTGTTCACAAGAATTTAAAACAAGTGTGGTTTTTTCTTTATTAACAGTGATTACTCCACCGCCCACTGCGTATTTCATCTCTCTGCCATTGGCTCTAATAATCATCTTAGAAATAGCCACTGTAGAAATAAGAGGTGCATGTCCTGGTAGAATACCTAAATTGTATTTATCAGAATGCACTTCTAAAAATTCCACTTCACCATCGAAGTAGTGTCCGTATGGAGTAAGGATGCTCAAATGGAATGTTTGCTCAGCCATATTACTTTAACGATTCTGCTTTCTTTCTTGCTTCTTCAATTGTTCCAACATATAAGAAGGCTACTTCTGGTAAGTCGTCTGCTTCACCATCTAAGATCGCTTTAAAGCTTCTAACTGTATCTTGAACCTTAACATAAATACCAGGAATACCATTGAATTGGCTGGCAACATGGAATGGTTGAGATAAGAAATTTCTAATCTTTCTTGCGCGTTCCACGACTTTTTTATCTTCTTCTGATAATTCATCCATACCTAAGATAGCGATGATATCAGAGAGTTCTTTATATCTTTCAAGGATTTCAATAACTCTTCTAGCAACACGATAATGTTCTTCACCAACGATTGCAGGTTCAAGAGCGGTTGAATTAGAGTTAAGTGGATCAACTGCTGGATAAATGCCTAATGCCGCTGTACCACGGTCTAAAACGGTCTTTGCGTCTAAGTGAGAGAATGCAGTTGCAGGAGCGGGGTCAGTCAAATCATCAGCAGGCACATAAATCGCTTGAACTGATGTAATGGAACCATCTTTTGTGGATGTAATTCTTTCTTGTAATTGACCCATTTCAGTTGCAAGTGTTGGTTGATAACCAACAGCGGAAGGCATTCTACCTAATAAGGCAGAGACTTCACTACCTGCTTGGGTGAAACGGAAAATATTATCGATGAACAATAAGACATCGCTCTTTTCTTCATCACGGAAATATTCCGCCATAGTTAAACCAGAAAGAGCAACTCTCATACGTGCTCCTGGTGGTTCATTCATTTGACCGAACACTAAAGCGGTTTTGCCTAAGACACCAGATTGTTTCATTTCGTGATATAAGTCATTACCTTCACGGCTTCTTTCACCGACACCAGCGAAGACGGAAATACCACCTTTTTCGTTAGCGATGTTGTTCATTAATTCTTGAATTAAAACTGTTTTACCAACACCAGCGCCACCGAATAAACCGATCTTGCCACCTCTGACATATGGGCATAGAAGGTCAATAACTTTAATACCTGTTTCAAAGATTTCTTTCTTCACAGATTGATCTTTAAATTTTGGAGGATTTCTATGAATAGAAAGTTTCTTAGCATCCCTTACTTCTTCAAGTCCATCAATTGGTTCACCTAAAACATTGAACATTCTTCCTAATGTTTCTCTGCCTACTGGGACAGAAATTGGATGTTCTAAAGAGATGACTTCCATACCACGCACGAGACCTTCGGTTGGACCCATAGAAACACATCTCACCGCATCATCACCGATGTGTTGAGCTACTTCTACAGTTAATTTTTTGTTATCTTTTAAAGGGATTTCTAAAGCGGTAAGTAATTCAGGTAAATGTTGGTCTTTAAATCTAACATCGACAATTGGACCGACAACTTGAATAATCTTTCCTTTGGTAGTTATATCTTTCATAACTATTCCTCCTATACAGCATTAGCTGCCGAGACAATTTCCGTAATTTCTTGGGTAATTGCACTCTGACGAGCTTTGTTAAATTCAATCTTAAGTTGTTCAAGCAAGTCTTTCGCATTGTTTGTGGCGTTCTCCATCGCGTTACAACGCGCGGCTTGTTCACATACTTCGCTTTCAAGTAACTTGCTATAAACGATTGTTTTGATATAGATTGGAACAATTTCTTGAACGAGTGATTCTTCATCTGGTTCTAGAATTGGCGGCACTCCAATCATTTCAGTCTCCACTTCCGCAAGCGGGAGAATCTTAAAGTCTTTTGGTATAAATACCAAAGAGTTCTTGTATTCCGAATATATCAAGTGTATCTCGTGATATTTACCATTGATATATTCACTGGTTATTAATGAGATTAATGAATTAATTAATGAGGAATTCTCAATTGAAGTATATTCTTCAAATCCTTCAATCTTAGTGAATTCACCATTTTCATAATGGGCAATACCTTTATTGCCTAAGATAATGGCATCATCTTTTTCTTTTAATGTCACATCCGCTAACTTAAAAATGTTGTTGTTATAAGAACCACATAAACCTAATGTTGAAGAAACAACGATATATAAATTCTTATCAGTATTTGTGTTAGCAACATTAAAAGGAGTCTTCGCGTTTTTCGCGCAAGATAAAACGGCATTAGTGGCTTCTGCTAATTCATTAGCGTAGTCTCTATTGCTCATCATCTTGTTTTTCCACTTCTTTAATTTAACCGTGGAGACAAGTTTCATCGCGCTAGTGACTTTTAAAGCACCACTAACTGAACCTATTCTCTTTTTAATTTTGGTAACTTCTTGTGACATTATTTCTTGTTAACTTGGAAGAAATCATCGATAGCTTTATTAAGGGCTTTTTCTGTTTCTTCACTTAATTCTTTCTTGTTATCAATATCTTTTAAGATATTAGGATGGTTGTTTTTCACATATTGATGTGCGGCTTCAACAGTTTTACCAACTTCTTCGATTGGTAGTTCATCTAACTTATTTGTTTTAGCGATGAATAAACCAAATACTTGTTCTGATAAGGAGCGAACTTTGTATTGTTCTTGTCTAAGAACTTGGAGTAGAACTTCACCATGTTTTAAGATTGCTAAAGTCGATTTATCTAAATCACTACCAAATTGAGAGAATGATTTCATTTCTAAGAAACTCGCTAAATCAATCTTTAAGCTTCTAGCAACTTGTTTAGTTGCTTTAAATTGTGCTGCACCACCAACACGAGAGACGGATAAACCGCTATCAATAGCAGGTCTTTGTCCGGCATTAAATAAGTCTGTGGTTAAGAAAATTTGACCATCAGTAATAGAAATGACGTTTGTTGGAATATAAGCGGAAATATCACCAGATTGTGTTTCAACAATTGGTAAAGCAGTAATTGATCCACCACCAAATTCATCAGATAGCTTGCATGCACGTTCTAATAAACGAGAATGTAAATAGAAGACATCACCTGGGTAAGCTTCTCTGCCTGGGCTACGTTTAAGTAATAATGATAAGGCACGATAAGCGACTGCGTGTTTTGATAAATCATCGTAGATGATTAAAACATCTTTGCCTTGTTCCATCCACTCTTCTGCCATAGCACATCCTGCATATGGAGCGACATAAAGCATTGGAGCTGGTTCACTGGCGGTTGCCGCCATAACCAAGGTATATTCCATCGCGCCATGACTCTTTAGTTTGTCAACGATTTGAGCGACCGTGGAATTCTTTTGTCCAATGGCTACATAAATACAAAGGACATTCTTACCTTTTTGATTGATGATGGCATCGATAGCAATCGCGGTTTTACCGGTTTGTCTGTCACCGATAATAAGTTCACGTTGTCCTCTACCGATTGGTGTCATCGCATCAATAGCAGTAATACCTGTTTCTAAAGGAGTGTTAACGCTTTTACGAGTAATAACGCCTGGAGCAATTCTTTCGATTGGACGGTTTTTCTTGGTTTTAATTTCACCAAGTCCATCGATTGGCTGTCCCAATGCATTAACTACACGACCTAATAATTCATCACCGACTGGAACTTCCATAACTTGTTTGGTGCGTTTCACGGTATCGCCTTCCTTAATAAGAGTGTCATCTCCTAAAAGGACTGCGCCGACATGGCCTTCTTCAAGGTTCATGACCATGCCATAAACATCGTTAGGGAATAAAAGAAGTTCACCTAACATCGCTTGGTCTAAACCATAGATTAAAGCAATGCCATCGCCAACGGTAACGACTGTTCCGACATCGCTGGAATCAATTTTCGCGTGATAGTTTTTGATTTGCTCTTTAATAAGAGCGCTGATTTCATTCGCGTTAATTTTCATAATCTACCCTCCTTATTTCAAAAGGTCTTTTTTCATCATTTCAATGCTGTGTTTGATAGAACCATCATAGATGCGATCTTTAATAACAATCTTCACACCACCGATTAAAGATGGGTCGATGACATTTTTAAGTTCCACTTTATTGTTTTCTATCTTTGAAATTTTCTTTTCAATTTGGTCGATAACTGTTTGATCTAGTTTTAAGGTGCTATAGATAAGTCCTTCACTAACTCCACGATATTGATTGCAATAACTGTTAAAGTTTTCAAAAACATCGAGGATTAAATCTGTACGGTTATTCTCCATGATCACATCGATGAGTGCGACGATTTTCTTGTCCACTCCCACCAATGTTTTTTCTAAAATCTCTATTCTTTCTTCTAGAGATAAGAATGAACTTCCAAGGATCATGATAAAATCAGTATTTTCTTCAAAAATACTCTTTAATGTCTTTACATCCTTTTGCCAAGAATCAATTTTGTTTTCTTCTAAGGCCAATGAATATAAAGCTAAACCGTAACGTGAAGCGACGCTTTCCATAAATTATTTATCCATATCCTTAATGAAGTTCTCTACGATACGAGCGTTATCTTTTTCATTAACTTCTCGTTTCAAAACTTCTTCAGAAGCCGCTAAAGCAACTGAAACCATCTCTTGACGGATTTCTTCCTTAGCTTCTTCTTTGCTTCTAGCGATATCTTCCTCCGCTAGTGATTTCATCTTGTTAATTTCAAGTTGAGTTTCTTCAATCATTGCGCGCTTGTTGTCTTCCGCAGTTTCTTTCGCTTGTGCGATGATATTTGCGGCTTCTTTCTTGCTAGCAATAATTGCCTCTTCACTTTGTGAAGCATTTTTAATAGTTTCCGCTTTTGCTTCTTCAGCTTGTCTTATATTATCTTCGATATAATCAGAACGTTTTTTGAGCATTTTACGAACTGGCTTATACGCGACAAAGAAAACGACAAGAATCATCACAATGAGGGCACCTAATTGGCACACAAAAGACACCCAATTTGGAATTAGGTTTTCTCTAATGTAATCACCAATAGAACTAATATCCGCTAGTGTGACTAGGTTAAACATGTGCTACCTCCTTTTTTGAGACTTGTTTATTTTGCGACGAAGAGTAATAAGATTGCGATTAACAATGCGTAAATGGCGGTTGTTTCAACTAATGAACAGCCTAAGATCATTGTGGTACGTAACTTTTTGTAAACGTCTGGGTTTCTGGCGATGCCATCAACTGCATGACTAACAACAAGACCTTCACCAATAGCGCTTGGCATAACCGCTAACATGGTAATTGCGATGGCTAAGTATTTCATTGCTACTTCCATAACTAATATCTCCTTTCTTTCTAAAATTTTTAATCGAGTAATTCATCAGGTGTTTCTTGACCTACATAAATGGTTGTTAACGATAGGAAAACTGTCGTTTGAATGAAACCAGAGAAGAGGTCGAAGTATAGGTGCAATATCCACGCGATGAATGGAGCGATAAATACTTCATTAAGTGGCGCTTCAATTGCAGCGAACACCATTGCTGATAAGTTTTGAAGGGCATAATAAACAATGTTCATTATGACAAATCCTGACAACGCATTACCGAATAAACGGAGCGTTAAGGATAATAATGGAGCCCACATAGAAATCAAATTAACTGGCAAGAAGAATGGCAGTGGCTCCACATAACGTTTGAAATAACGGATTTTGTTATATTTCGCTGCGGTCGCGTGAATCAAGATAAATGTAGATAGACCGAGTGATAATGGAACACTTAAAGTAGTCATTGGAGATGGTAAACCAGTAAGGCCAAAGATAAAGGCAAGGAAGAGATAAACACCGATTGCCATTAAGTAGCCACCAAAGATTCTGAATCTTTTTCCGAGTAATCCTTCTGCGAAGTCTTCAAAGAAGGTCACGCCCATCTCAGCGATAAGAAGTATTCCTTTTGGCTTCTTTAAAGGGTCATGAAAATGGGCCCTGATGCCGATATAGATAGCCAAAATAATCATGATTAACATCACGATCATTGAGGTGAATACTCCACCAGCTAACTCTGTTGATTTTAATTGAGCAACAATGTCCATTACTTCTCCTTTCTAACCAAGATTAAGTGAACGATTAAAGGTATGAAATAACTACCTGCAACCGCGAAAATATTGAAGGCTTTAAAGCCTAACCCGTAATATAACCAACCGACTAAGAATAATAGTCCACCGATGAGTAGCATCTTAACAAAAATGACAATAATAGTAAGAACTAATGAGCGTTTGGCTTTCTCTTCGTTATTTATTAGTCCAAGGACTATATATATAAGGACAGATAATCCTCCACCTAAGGCAATTCCTTGAGGAATTTCCATAAGAGAGAAAAAGAAGAATGGTATGCACAAAATAACTGCTCCCACAATAACGATTGAGGACCACAAAGAGACTTTATATTCAAGCCTGAGTTTGCTATACCATTCTTTCATAAAAACTATTTAACTTTGATGTATTTGAAATTTGTGACTAAGGCAATACCATCTTTGCACTTTAATTGAACTTCACCATTGATTAATGGTCTGATGTATTCACGGAACGATTCATCCATTCTTGTGACATCTTTCATCATGGATTGTGGAATTAAGCTAACAGCATTAGCAACTTTAGATAAGTCTTCGAGCTCGAAGGAAATCGTGTAAGGATTATTGTTTGTTCTCTTAAAGACAATCATTTTACCTGTTTCGCCGTTTAATGCAGTTCTGACAGCGATTTCACCAGTTTTGATGGCTTCTTCACGGTCGACTTTAGAAACAAACACTGGGCATGCGCGTTGTGTGAGAGATAATTCGACTGCACGTGTAGGAAGATTTAATTTTTCTTCGACAATGCGGCATAATTCTGTGGCGGCACCACCTAATTGTGCGTGTCCGAATCCATCCACACGAACATTAGACATATCGCGTGGAATTTGTAAACCTTCGGAGATACAAATCATCGCATAGCCTTCACGTTCATAGACTGCCTTAACATCGGCTAGGAATTGATCTAAGTCGAATTTATTTTCTGGTAAATAGAATAAGTGAGGCCTATTGCCTTCTGGTAACACGTCTGGTGCAGCTGTTAACCAACCAGCATCACGACCCATAATTTCCACTATGTGGATTTTACCAACTTTGAAGCAGCAAGCATCTTTAATTAATGCGTTTACTGTGTTAATAACGAATTTAGCACAGCTTGGGAAACCCAAGGAGTGGTCTGTAGCGGCTAAGTCGTTATCAATTGTTTTTGGAACACCAACAACAACTATGTCTAAGCCTAATTGTTTGACGAGTAAGGATAACTTGTAGCAGGTATCCATAGAGTCATTGCCACCATTGACGAAGACATACTTGATTTCGTGTTTTTGTAAGTTGGCAATAATCTTTGCATAAATTGGATCATTAATGTCCTTAGGGAGTTTTCTTCTAGTAGTTCCTAAAATGCTACCTGGTGTTTGAAGCAACAATTCAATTTGTTCTTCATCTTCTAAACCGACATCAATAAGGTCGTCATCAATAAGACCTTCGATTCCGTGAACAGAACCGTAGATGTGGGTAATTTCTTCTGGGTGTCTCTTTGCTTCCTTAATAGCACCATAAAAAGATGTATTAATAACGGAAGTTGGTCCACCTGATTGAATATAAACCATGTTTTTCATATATAAAGCTCCTTTTAAACCATCAATATTATCTCAATATTCTTTTGAATATTCAATAAAAACAGGCGCAATCAAACGGCCATAGAAAATTACATATGAAAAAGATTTTGGCTTAGTTTTATCCTACTTATATTATTTTTTAGCTAAAGAAAATTTCTGTTTTTTTCATGTAGTTATCAACCATTAAAATATTGTTTTCATCTATTTAAATATAAAACTAATTTTTTGTTTGATATAATATCAATGGTATCGTAAAATCTATATGCCAATTTGAAAGGAGACTTATATGTCATTTAATGTTACTTTTAACAAGGAAACAAAAACTTACGACAAACCAATTACTGTATTAGAAGTTGTTGGTAATGATAAGGATATCATCTGCGCATACGTTAATAAACGTGTTCGTGAATTAACATATGTCTTAGATAAAGATTCCGAAGTTGTCCCACTTACATGTAAAGATCGTGACGCCAAACCATCTTACGAAGCATCCCTTCGTTTCTTAGTGGCTATGGCCATGCATAATATCAGACCAGATTTAGAGATTCGTTTCTCCTATAACATTTCTCGTTCTATCTTTATGCAAATAATAACACCAAATATGCATAGTAATATGCAAATGGTTAGAGATCTCGAAGAAGAAATGAAGAGAATCGTTGCTGCTGACTTACCTTTAGTAAGAAATATCGTCAACAAAGAAGAAGCCGCCAAAATCTTTGCTAAAGAAGGTTTTGAGGACAAAGTGAAAATCTTACAATATCGTCCTGAAAAGACCGCACACATTTACACATGTGGTGACTACAAGAACTATATGTACAACCGTATGGTTCCAAGTACTGGCTATATTACAAAATGGAATCTTAAGTTCTATCATCCAGGCATCATCATTCAATATCCACGTCCAGAAGTAGGCGGCACTATCCCACCATTCGAAGACGCGCCAACATTTGGTAAGACCTTAAAAACAGCTCACCAATGGGCGAAATCCACTGGATGTGATACCATTTATGGTATAAACAAGAGAATTGAAACAGATGGTCCAATCGATTTCATTACTCTTTGCGAACAAAAACACAATCGTCAACTTTGTGAATTAGGACAAATGATTGAAGAAGACAAAGAAAACATTCGTTTAATTTGTATCGCTGGTCCTTCTTCCTCAGGCAAAACCACATTTGCTAACAGATTAAGAATTGAACTATTATCTCGTGGCTTAAACCCAATCCGTATTTCTATGGATGACTACTACTTGCCAAGAAATCAAGCGCCAAAAGATGAAGATGGCAATCCAGACTTAGAAGACGTCAATGCGTTAGATATCAAATTATTTAACGAAAATATGGCGGACCTCATCGCTGGTGAAACTGTCCAACTTCCAAAATTCGATTTCAAACTTGGACACCGTGTTCCAGGAAGAACATTAACAATTCCAAGCGATCAACCAATCATCATTGAGGGTATTCATGCCTTAAATGAAAAGATGACTACCTCAATTCCAAGTCACCAAAAATTCAAAATCTTTATCGCTCCACAAGCTCAAGTCAATATCGATAACCACAACCCATTATCATTAACCGACTTACGTTTATTAAGAAGAATTATCCGTGACTATCGTACACGTAACGCTTCTGCAGTCGATACAATGTCCATGTGGGCCAGTGTCCGTAGAGGTGAATTCAAATCCATCTACAACACACAAGAAGGCGCCAACTACGTTTATAATTCCTTCTCCGCATTCGAATTATGCGCGGAAAAGAAATACGCAATGCCACTTCTTGAAAACATCGATACAGAAAACGAATACTTCCCTGTTGCTGAAAGATTAATCAGAATGCTCAAATTCTTCGATGATCTTCCAGATGAATGGGTCCCATGCAACTCCATTATCCGTGAATTTATCGGTGGCAGTTGCTACGAAGACTAATCGTTAAGTTAAACAAAAAAGTGCAACGTTTGTTGCACTTTTATTTTACTTGTAAAATAATTACTTTCTTTGTTGCCACGCTTTGAACTGCGCAACTTCTCTTTTGTGAATATTGACGAGTTGTGCGTAATAAACACTTCGCATGTCAATATATCTTTTCATTTGTTCTTCACTCATATTCTTCGCGAATAATGAGAGGAACACTTTTTCTAAACGGAAGAATGATTCATATAAGGATAAGAGGGTAATAAAGAAGAAATATTCCTTATTGGAATAAATAAGCATAGGAGTGCTATGAATGATCTCGCTAGACATTTCATAACGGGAAGAATACATAGATAATCCCGCTAGTCTTTCTAAGCCATCTCTGAAATTCAGTTTGAATTTTTCATCTTCTTTAACACCAGGAATATCATATAACCAACCGTATTCTATGTATTTCTTAATGTCTTTACTCTTTAAATCATAACCATGCATTTCTTCTTTCATGTCATTAAAAATACGTGTTCCTTTTTCGTCTGTTGTATCGCCATTTTTAAAGACGATACCATATTGCATATGAATGAGGTAACGATTGATAAGTGGTTCTTTATATTTATCTAAAAGTAAAAGTGTGCATTCGCATTCATGAAGTGTTCTCCAGTTAGAGAAAGCTTCAGTTTCATAACCCTCGGTAATGAGTTGCAAAATACAGCGAGAAATAGACACTGATTTAATGAGCAAGTCGGTGACTAAAGTCTGTTTTGGATCATTCTTTTGGTAGGTTGATAAAATATTGAGCATGAAGTTCAAATATAGATTCAAAGAAGAAACAGGTGGGATGAACTTATTAGCGAGTTTTCTTTCCGCATGGTTAAACATGGATAAGCTAAGATATTTATCACTAACTACAGAAGCGATCGATGTGATGTATTTTTCATCACTCGCCATCTTGGTTTTTTCTTCTTCAGTTTTGTTTTGGTTTGTGTAGGCGTATTCGCCAACACAATAATAGAGAATTTCAAATGGATTGACATTTCCAAGGCGTGGGAAAAATCCGCTTTCGATAAGGCTTTGAATACCTTCGTTAGCGGTTGTATAAATTTGATAGACAACATCCTTGTTAATATTCTCAGAATTATTGAGCGTTTGAATAACAGCGTCGAATTGTTGTCTGTTTAAAATAGTAAAGTTTGCCATACTATTTCACCTCCTAATATAGGTAGGTTAACCCATTATTTGAATTTTCTCGTCGCTTCAACAGCTTTTAACCATCCAGAATATTTGTTGTTGATGACCTCTGTGGACATCTGTGGTTTGAAGATTGCTTGGTAAGAATGGATGGATTTAATTTCCGCCAAGTCTTTATAGAAACCACTTGCTAAACCTGCTAAGTAAGCAACACCTAATGCGGTTGTTTCTAAGCAAGTTGGAAGCATAATATCAGTCTTTAAAATATCAGATTGGAATTGCATTAATAGTTTATTCTTAGTTGCGCCTCCATCAACTTTGAGATTTTTAATTGCCCCTCCAGTTTCTTCCTTCATAATTTCAAAGACATCTTTGCATTGATAGGCAATAGCCTCTAAACAGGCTCTGATAAAATGATTTTTTGTGGTGCCTCTAGTGATGCCAAAGGCCGAACCTCTTGATTCATCATCCCAATATGGAGTGCCTAAACCAACGAATGCTGGCACGAAGTACATACCGTTTGTATCTTTAACTTCCGCGGCGAACTTTTCGCTTTCTGCCGCGTCATGAAGCATTCTCATTTGGTCTCTTAACCATTGAACGACTGCGCCACCAACGAAAACAGAACCTTCTAAAGCATATGTGACTTTGTCACCAATTTGCCAAGCCACTGTAGTTAATAAACCATTCTTTGAATAAACTGGTTCATTTCCAGTATTTAATAACATAAAACAACCTGTACCATAGGTATTTTTACTTTCGCCTTCTTCAAAACATGTTTGTCCGAATAATGCAGCTTGTTGGTCACCAGCCACACCACAAATCTTCACTTTGTTAGAGAAGAAACTTGCGATTCCATATTGATAAGATGATGGGTATACCTTTGGTAACATAACTTTTGGTACGTTGAATAATTTTAGTAATTCATCATCCCATTCGTTTGTATTAATGTTATATAACATTGTTCTACTAGCGTTTGTTGCGTCAGTAGCGTGAACTTTACCTTTAGTCATTTTATAGATGAGCCAGGAGTCCACTGTGCCGAATAATAATTCACCTTTTTCAGCGCGTTTTTGACCATTTGGAACGTGATCCAATATGAATCTAATCTTGCTTGCAGAGAAGTATGGATTAATTAATAATCCGGTCTTTTTGTGAATTAATTCTTTCTTGTCCTCGAACCTATCGCATATGTCCGCGGATTGACGTGATTGCCACACGACTGCGTGATAAACTGGTAAACCAGTTTTCTTGTCCCAGACAATTGAAGTTTCTCTTTGGTTAGTGATTCCTATGGAATCTACACTATCCATTGTGACATTTGCCTTAACGAGAACTTCGTTAACAACATCAATGACTGAAACCCAGATGCCTAACGCATCTAATTCCACCCATCCTCTATGTGGGAACAAGCATTCGATTTCTCTTTGGGCGATAGAACAAATATGTCCATCATAATCAAAGAGAATCGCACGGGTTGATGTAGTGCCTTGGTCAATAGAAAGAATGTATTTTTTCATGTTAATTTCCTTTCGTACGGAAGAGTTTTTCGATATCTTCAATTTCCTTTGGAATGCCTGCGGATAAAACCTCACAAGAGGATTCGTGGATGAGAATATCATCTTCAATACGAACACCAATTCCGAGGTCGGCAAAGTATAAGCCTGGTTCAACTGTAATAACATTACCTTCTTCTAATGGTTTTTCTCTATTAGATGCGTCGTGAGTATCTAAACCGAGATGGTGAGAAACGTTATGGAAATAAACTTTTCTAATATCGTCTTCTTCGTCTAAAAGTTCTAATCTCACACATTCATTCTTTAAGAATGTTTTTGCGTATTCTTGTAAATCAGCGATGGTTAATCCTGCGTGAGCGTATTCAATGACCGCTTTATTGCAGTTTAAGACCGCCTCATAAACTTTTTTCATATTTCCGGTAAAGACACCATCAACTGGAAAAGTACGGGAAATATCCGCACAATAACCATTGCTCTTATAGCCGAGATCAAAGAGGATTAATTCACCACTTCTAACCGCGCAGTTTTGTGTTGGGTAATGTAAGCATGTGGCGTTTTTGCCTGAGCCGACAATTGTTGGGAATGATAACTTGCTTCTATTTTGACTTCTTCCGAAGAATTCGAAAATATCAGCGAGTTCATATTCCATAATACCTGGACGTAAAGAGAGGATTAATTTATTAATACCTAAATTTGTCGCCGCAATCGCATCTCTAATTTGTTCGATTTCATATGGTGATTTCACCATTCTTAAGGATGTGATAAATGGTTTCACATCTAATGTTGATAATTGAGGATATTTCGCTTCTAGTTCATCGCGTAGCATTGTTGTGCTTAAAGCATCAGAAATTTTAATTTCTGGTGATAAGTCTAAGTATAATGTGGCGATTGAACCATATTGGTTATTGGAATTTGTTAAAGCGAGATCAAGCATGTTGTCGAAGTTATCGCTTGAATAAACATTTGCAAGTCCGCTTAATTGTTCGGCTTCATCAAATGTTAGTCTTCTACCTGTCCACTTTTCTTTAACTTCGTTATATTCATCGATGAACAAATAGCATTTTCTTTCACCTAAGCCTTTAACCATCATAAGAACACTATGTTCTTGGGTAATGCCAGTTAAGTAGAAGAAAGAGTTATTAACGACAAATGGATATGTTTCATCTTCAGATGCTATTTTGCTAACGCCAGAAAAGATAACAGCAACGGAATTTTCTTTCATCATCGCGAAGAGATTATCTCTTCTTCTTTCAAGCTCATTCATACACTATTTCTCCTTTTTGATCGCTTCCACGACTGGAAGAATTTCATTAAGGACAACTTGTTCAACTTTACCAGAATCCACTAATGCGGTGTTTTCACTAACAAGTGGTAATTTAGCTAAGATATTGAAGTTCATCTCTTTTGAGAATTCTTCTAAATGGGATTCGCCAAATAATTTGATTTGTTTCCCACAGTCTGGGCAAACAAGGTAAGACATGTTTTCCACTACGCCTAAGACTTTGATATTCATCATATTAGCCATCTTGATAGCTTTTGTGACGATTAAACTCACTAAGTCTTGTGGAGATGTAACGATGATTAAATCATCGACTGGTAATTGTTGGAAAATTGTTAAAGCGACATCTCCAGTTCCTGGAGGCATATCGATTAATAAATAATCTAATTCTTCCCAAAGGACATCTTCATAGAATTGTTTGATAAGTCCACCGAGAAGTGGTCCTCTCCAAACGATTGGATCGGATTCATTTTCTAATAAGCAGTTCGCGGAAATGAGTTTGATACCACCATTACTGACTAATGGATAAATCAAATTATCTTCGCCATAAGCTTTGTCTTTAATACCAAATGCTTTTGGAATACTTGGGCCAGTGATATCAGCGTCTAAGATGCCGACTTTATAGCCTTGTCTATTTAAATAGACCGCTAAAAGGGATGTGATATAGGATTTACCGACACCACCTTTACCAGATAAAACACCAATGATCTTTTTGATTTTGCTACGATCATTTAGTTTGGCTTTTTTGATTTCGTTTTCGCAGTTTCCTGATGAGCTGCAATTTGAACAATCATGATTGCATTCTGCCATAAAAGTTTCTCCTTATTCTATTCCTGCCGCTTTTAAGACTGCGACACCGGATTGGACATATGTTCTTAGAAGTCTTCCGGCTCCTAATAATGTTCCCCCGAAATATCTCACAACCACTAAAGCGGTTTTGTTTAAGTCTTTCTTCAAAAGAAGTTCCAATAGAGGTCTTCCGGCGGTGCCTTTAGGTTCTCTATCATCACACGACTTTGTTTTTTGATCGATGCGATAGGCGTAGACAATATGTCTTGCTTTAGAATGTTCCTTTTGAAGTTTTGCTAATTCTTTTTTGAATTCTTCAGGACTATTAATAGGCATCAAAATGGCAATGAATTTTGATTTCATTACTTCTGTTGTTGCTGTATAAGTTCCTGTTAATTCCATTTTTCTTAGCGGTAGCATAACATAAAGTTATTGCTACAAATTGACCAATATTTAGTGTATAGTTTTTTCTATAAGAAAGAAACAAAAATGTTATTTGGTAAGAAAAATTGCACACAGTGCGGAAGTCAGATTGACGTAGTAGAAGAGACTTGTCCCGCATGTAAACACAGGGACGAGAACTTCGAAAATCTCGGTATACCTAAAAACATCCTTTGGTTGCCCACTTGGAAACAACTACTTATTTTCGCAATTGGGCTCATTGTTTTAAATTTAGTTTCCTTAATTGCGGAATTATTTTTCTCTCCTTTCATGGAAGTTCATCCAGTGCTTTATGTTACTGTTGTTAACTTAACCAGATATTTGCTTTGCGCCGCCGGAATTGCTTGTGTTTTAATCGACGATTATCACAAGTTTCCAAAATTCCTGAAGAAATGGTATCCATGGGTTATTGGAATTGGCATTGGTGTTGGGCTATTAGCGGCCACTTATTTCTACAATTCAATCGTCAATATTTTCCACCCTACAACTCCAAACGAAAACCAGTCCATAATTGACCAAGTAATAGGTTCATTCCCAATTACGTCAATCTTCTTATTAGGATTCCTTGGACCGATCGTTGAAGAATTTACTTATCGCGTTGGTTTATATTCATTCTTTAGAAGAATTAACAAATACGTAGCGTATGCGCTTACTATTGTAATATTTGGATTAATTCATTTCAATTTCTTCGCCAAAGGTGAAGACATGATTAATGAATTACTCAATCTTCCAAGTTATATGATATCTGGCTTCTTATTAACCTTAGCATATGAAAAATTCGGTCTTGCTTGTGCGACAACCGCACATGTATTTAATAACCTATATGGCGTGGTTATGACCATCCTTATGAAATTCGTGAGTCAATATGTCGGTGGATAGAGAAAATAAAATTTGGACCTGCTTGTCAGGCTTTATATTAAAACTCATCGCTTTTGCAACGATGACCATCGATCATGTCGGCGCAATGCTACAGATGAATGTCGGAGAGAACTATGCGTTAGCGATTGCTTTCCGTGTGATTGGACGAATAGCGTTACCACTATTCTGCTTCTTAGTCGCTGAAGGTTTGTATCACAGTAAAAAACCAGGTAACTATTTGCTTCGCTTAGGCATCATGGCGACAGTCATCGCTGTTGCACATATAGGCATATACTATATTCCCGCTTTTGAAGGACTAGATTTACGTGCGTACGGAAATATATTCATGGATTTATTATTAGGTGGATTAGGTATATTTTTGTTAAAGCAAAAGAAATGGTATCTACAAATTCTTGCAGCCATTCCTTTCCTTATCGGATTTGGGGCATTTATCTGTTACTCCCTTGAAGAAGCAGGCGAAATGATTATTCACTGGTTCCCATTCTTCTTAAGACCACAATATCACTTCTATGCCATAGGATTGATTATGCTTTTCTATATCGGTCACATAATTAAAAATATGTATCTTGATTTTTATAGCAGTAACTCAGGCATACCTGTGGAATCTCTTAGAGATACACAAATAGAAAGAAAAGCTTATAACATTATCGCTTTAGGAATATTAATTACTTGGACATTAATCTTATATTTAGTGGGATGTATGATTCCAGTAGAATGGGTTACTTGGAATGTAGCAATCCAAAATGCCGCGATAGTTTCTGGAGCGTTTATTTTGCTTTATAGCGGTAAGCGCGGTTATAATGCTAAATGGTTCCAATATGGTAGTTATTTATTCTACCCACTACACTTAGTGATTATATTTGGAATCGGACTATTAATAATGCTATAGGGGGAATATTTATGATTATTCATGTCGATAATTTAAATGAATTTAATGAAAAGATTGCTTCAGGTCGTGTCTTGGTGGATTTCTTTGCCACTTGGTGTGGGCCATGCAAAATGCTTTCACCAATCTTAGAAGAAGTTGACGCAAGAGGCGAAGCAGGAGATTTATTAATCGTTAAGGTGGACGTTGATGAAGCAGGCGAAATCGCTGCTAAATACGGTATCCAAAGCATCCCGACCTTAATCCTCTTTGAAAACGGTAAAGCCGTGAAGAGCCAATTAGGTTATATGCCAAAACCACAATTATTAAATTTCTTAAAATAAAAAATTGAAACTATTTAATGCGGTGTTATATAATAACTACCGCTATGCAGGTGTAGTTCAGTGGTAGAACACTAGCCTTCCAAGCTAGTTATGCGGGTTCGATTCCCGTCACCTGCTCCA
>JAEDDA010000027.1 GCA_016298185.1 Bacilli bacterium
CAAAAAAAGGCTTGATACCATCTTTTTATTGTATCAAACCTATGCTTTCAATATGGTGACCCTAACGGGATTCGAACCCGTGAATGTCGCCTTGAGAGGGCGATGAGTTAAGCCGCTTCTCCATAGGGCCAGTAAGCTTAGCGCTAAGCGCTTTGCTTATTATAAGTTAATTATTTTAATAAAGAAATAACTTTATCGATTCTCTTATCACATTCCTTTTTGTCTAAAATGCGCATCACATAATAGAGGTTTGGAGAATTCTTTCTACCTGTTAAGGCAATACGTAAGATTTCAGCGACATCACCCACTAAGCCTTTAAAGGATTCTGGGTTTGCTTTATATTCGCCTCTATTTCCGGCGTAACCATGTTTAACAGCGATTTCTTTCATGTTAGCGAACCAAGATTGTTCATCTTGTTTTAAAGATAAACCTTCTTTTAATGCTTCTAAGATTTCGATGATATCTTCTTTTGTGACTTTTTCATTAAATGGTAATGGATTGTTTAAGATTTCATCATAATGTTCTTCATAGAAGAAACCGATTCTTTCAATTAAATCACCAAACTTCTCGTAGTCTTTTCTTGGGTTTTCTTTATCTTTTTCGATGTACATGATGTCACCAAAATAATCAGGATTTCTACTAATTAACTCATAGAGTTCTGGTTTAAATGCTTTCGCATATTCACTCGCTCTAGCAATAACTTCTTCTCTAGTCATCTTACCGATGATTTCTCTAGCAAAGAAATTGAGTTTTCCTGTATCAAATAAAGCGCCATCTAAAGACATATTATTGAAGGAGAACAAGAAGTTTTCCATACCTTCAAATTTGTTATTTAAAATCCATTCTTCAAAGTTTGTATTTGCGATAGTCATCAAATACATGATTAAGGCTTCCGCTGGATAGCCATCTTGGATGAAGTAACTAACCGCAGCTTCGTTATCTTTACGTTTGGATAATTTTCTCTTATTTCCGGTCACTTCATCAATCTTCATAATGACTGGTAAATGTGCGTATTTAGGAGCTTTCCAGCCCATGGCTTCAAATAATTCAACGTGAATTGGTAAGGAAGAAATCCATTCTTCACCACGGATAACGGTTGTGGTTCTCATAAAGTGATCATCCACGCAGTGGGCAAAGTGATATGTTGGTAAACCATCACCCTTATAAATAACGATATCTTGGTCGTTTTGCGCGATTTCAAAATCACCATGAACCATATCATGAACTGTAATTTTATTTAAATGATTACCATTGCTCTTAAATCTAATGACAAATGGATCGCCTCTTTCGATTCTTTTCTTTGCCATATCAGGAGATAAATTACGGCATCTAGCAAATTCACCATAATATCCAGGATTTAATTTATGAGCTTCTTGTTCTTTTCTAATTTCTTCTAGTTCTTCTGGAGAACAGAAACACGGGTACGCTCTTCCTTTTTCAATTAAATATTTAATTGCGACTTTATAAATATCGGCACGTTTAGATTGGATATAAGGACCATAGTTACCTTCTTCATGATCACCGAGATATCCTTCATCAGGAATGATATTAAAGATTTTTAATTGAGATAAAAGTTGTTCACCACTACCTTGGATTTCTCTTTTGGTGTCTGTATCTTCTAATCTAATGTAGAAAATACCACCGCTTTGGCTAGCGACTTTACGACAAATCATTGAAGTGAATAAGCTGCCTGTATGTAAGAAACCTGTTGGGCTAGGAGCAAATCTTGTTACTTCCGCACCTTCTTTAAGTTTTCTTTCAGGATATCTTTTTTCTAAATCTTCAATAGTTTCTTTAATATCTGGAAATATAATGTTTGCTAATTCTTTATTTGTAATCATTTTTAATGCCTCTTTTTCATTCTAATTGAAATTCTATTGCAACTTTATTTTATTTTGCTATAATAATTCTCGCGATTTGGAAACAAATCCAAGTTGCAGGTGTAGTTCAGTGGTAGAACGTAACCTTGCCAAGGTTAATATGCGGGTTCGATTCCCGTCACTTGCTCCAAACGCTTATTAAGATCCTCCGGGATCTTTTTTATTATCTTCTCCTTCGTGTTCATCATTTAATGGTCCATCCATATCAGATAAGGTCTCTTCTAATCTTTCTTTTTCTTGTTTGGAGAGTTCTATATCAGATTGAAGATTACCGATTATGGAAGTAGTTACTGACTTAGTAACTTGGTTATATAAGCTTGCATACATATCATAGAAGGCTTGTTGATTAGAGAAATAAAATGGGAGGAAGAAGGTCGCTAAAACCGCAGAACCCACTAAAGCAAATGGCAAGATCTTCATCAAATCATGATAGAAGAAATAGCCAAATACCGCACCACCAGCAAAACCTAAACCCACTAAAACATATAATGGCCATTGGAGAGATAAGTAATTTCTCGCCATTTCCATACGTCTTCCTCTTAATGAGAATTGATAAACGAGTTTAGCGAATCTAGAATCAGTTCTTTTTAATTGCATCTTGTAATAAATCATCATTGAGTATCTTGATAAATTATAAATAAAGAAGATTAAAGCGATACCACATGCAGGAACAAAAGAAATAACTATGTATTGTAAAAGCAAATAGTTATTTGCATTTAACTGGTTGACGATGTCTTCATATGTAAATTCATAAGAATATAAAAGTTGATATAACGAATTAACAGATGATTCAAACTGTGGATTAAACATATAGATTAAGAATGATGCCACTGAAGAAACCACAGTCTCCACAATTAAGAATAAAAGTAATGATTTAACAAAATTAAAGATTACGGAAAATGTTCCGAAGAAATCTCTTTTGAAATATAAAGCGAATGTTCTAAAGCTACTTGTCATAGTGATTTGTGCATCAGTTTTAAGCATGACGTGTTGAATAGTCGCGCAAAAAATCACTGGTACAACAAGTAATGGAATGGTTAAAAATGATAAGAAAGGCACAAGTAAATCAATGGCTAAAATCGCAGCCACCAAAAAACCAGTCGTAATACCTAAAATCCAACAGGAAACAGGTGAATGACGATAGTAATATAACGCTTGTTGTTTTAACTTACTTCTTTGCATACTTTTTTGTCTTTCTATTTAACTTATCAATCGCTTGAACCGCACTAGCTAATTGTTCTTGGTTGATATTACCAATTGGGCGGGACTCAATTGCATTGAGTAGCATCCTAAACTTATTAGCTTGGACGATATAGTGATGTTTGGATGAGGACATAATTCCCACATTACAGTTCTTATTAACAAGAGATACACCAATCATCAAAGATGAATTAATACCAGTAATTAATGAAAGTTTCCCAATAAGTTTCTTGTTATCAAGAAGGAGATTATCCATGTACTTCTTTTTACCGGTTCTACTGATAAAGATTAATGAGGCATCTGTATCTTTGCCTTCGATGTCACCATCAAAGTAATAATCGTTAATGATGTAAATATATTTGTTAGCAAACAAAATATGATCAATCTTCCCGACATGGGTATCATCAATTTTAAACATGAAATTATTGATGAGATAGAGGTCTTGATATAAAGCTTCTTTATAAATAAAGCGGTAATAATAATATTTAAATTCTTTCTTCATTCTTCTCTTACGAAGCGGGAAAAAGATTAAACAAAAAATACCCGCTATTACGATGATTGGAACAATGATTAAAAAGGCGACTTGTCCAGCAGAAAATTTATCCAATATCATATAAAGACACCACCTTTGTAGAAGTTAAAATATCGTAGAAATTCTTTCCTTTTTCGTTACACATTAATGATACAGGATCGAATATAAGAGTAAGACCTAAAGAAAGAACGAGACAAATTACATAAATGAATGAACGCATAAATAAATTTATGAATGTGAGTTCAGTGCCGTTAGTTCTAATATAAACTAGGCGCATCAATTTCATACCTAATGTCGCATTTTTGAATAACAAGGTAGTGAGTGATAGATATAAAATCCAGACTAGAACACTACCAATAAAGGAAAACACAAACCACAAAATATCGCCAGTAACTAGGTTATTGTTTTGTATTACTCTCACTAAATTAATTGATGGAGCAATACAAATAGCGACAAGTAAAATAAGCATCACTAGTCCATCGATTAGTGAAGCAAGGATTCTATTGAGTTTGAAATTGATGCTACTCATACCAGCACTAATTATAGCAAAAATGCCCTTAAAAATAAGGACATTTATAAACAATTAATCAAATATGGTCTGCCCGTCTCTAGCGGCAAGAATCATTCTTAATAGTTCTTCCTTGCTAGTTTTACGAGAAACTTCTGGTAAATTATCGATATCAAACCAACCTACATCATCAGTTTCATATTCGTGCTCATGAAGGTCGCCAATTAGCTTCCCTTCAAAGACGATAACATACTCTGGAATAGAAGCTGAACTTTTAAATGGAGTCCTATCACAAACACCCACTAAACGCACTACTTCAATATCGGCGCCTGCTTCTTGTGAGCATTCGTTTTTTGCTGTCTTGCTTGGCGAATCATATAAGTCTGCCCAACCACCAGGAAGAGAATAAGTTCCTAAGGCTACTTCTCTAACCATCATCACTTTAGTTCTGTCTTTGTTTAAGATTACAGTTCTAACAGATATATTTGGTGTTGGATAAATATCTTTATTAAAGTAATTAGGTCTATCTAAATTAACTTGCTCAAATTCTTCTAAGAATCTTTTAGATAAATCGTTTATTTCTGTATAGTTAGTTATCGCATATGGATCTTTACTATAAGTAAGTCCAATCTTAGCGATAGCTTGAATTTTAATAATGTAATCGTAAATATTTTTGCTATCCATAAAATCACCAATAAAATTATACTCGTTTTGATTTTATATTTTAATATCGCTGAAATGAATATATTATTTTTACATGGATACGATTATAAACCTCTCCGCTTTAGATACCGCTTTATTAATAAGCCTAGGCATAATTGTTGCATTAGGCATTTTAGTTTTCTTTTTAGCGGGATTACACCGCGTTCCAAAAAATCACGCGATTGTCATTAATAAAGTTGGACAATTCCATTGTGTATACACAAGAGGCGTTCATTTTAAGATGCCTATAGTCTACCAAAGAGCAGGAATCTATCCTTTATCACCAATGGTGCAAAAATACATCGCAAATAACGGAAATCACTTAGATGTCACTTTCCAAATCATAGATGTGGAAAAGTATCATAAAAATCATATTACTTTAAACGATTTAATGAAGAGAATCGAAAAAGAAAACAGTGAAATCAACTTCACTGTTCTTTCTGATAAATTCGCCTTATTTGGCTTGAAATTTATTAATATTACTAAATCCCTTAATTAGTCTTCTTGACCAGGTTGATTGCTCTTATCATTCATATAATTTTCAAAGACTCTTAAAAAGATACTTTGATCAACAGATTCAAGTTCTCCGTTAACAGCGAAGCTTATTCTTCCTGTTTCTTCAGAAACAACAACTGTAACGGAATCGGATATTTCACTTATGCCAATGGCGGCTCTATGACGAGAACCGTATTTACCAGCGAATGGTTTTGTTGTTGGTGTAAAGAAGACAGAAGCGGCAACGATTTCATTACCATGAATGACAACTGCACCATCGTGTAATCTTGTACCAGTATAGAAGATTGTTAATAAAAGTTCTGGAGAGACAGGCGCATTCACTGGAACACCGTTTTTAATAATATCCTTTAATGATGTATTTCTTTCAAATGTAATAATCGCACCAGTTTTAGTTTTACTTAGTTGGATAACTGCGGTTTCAATCTTTTTATAAAGTTGTTCGCGGTTATAAATCTTTTCAACACCAAAACTAACTGGCTTTGCGGATGTTTTCCTAAATGGATTAGCAATAAATGCACGTAAATCACCAAGATTTGCAAATAAGCAAATTGAAACTGCAGCCACTGCTACACCTGTAAGAATAATGAGAACAGCATCTAAATTTAATAAATAAGCAGCAATAGTTAAGATTGCATCCACTGCTAAGATAATGAATGCCGCTTTACGACGACAAACTTTAGAAAATGTAAAAAAGAGTAAGCCAAAAATGACGACAATTAAGACGAGGGTGACAATCATTTGAATAATGCCTTTATCCCAAGCGAATGTAAAACTTGGTTGATTGGCGTCAGCTAATACCATTTGCATCTCTCCTTTAATTTTCAATTAAGTATTGTATCAATGTTATAGGTTCTTTTCAACCTACGAAAAGATATAAAAATTATATTTTTAAAATAGTTTCTTTAAATTTTCTTTGTTTTTTAATATAAGGTTTTTTGCGGTTTTTGTGGAATTTAAACAAAGCCATCTCACCTAAATCGGTGGTTGCATAATATAAATTATCGCGTGACTTGTTATATATCTTTTTGATGTATCCATAACGTTGTAACGCCAATAAGTAACGGCACACTTTTTTGCTGTTAAAAGATATTAATGTAGCAAATGTTGGCTCATCTCTAAGGTTTGCGGTTTCTTCATCCACGATTCCTGCGACAATTTTATAAACTCCATCAGAAAGAGGATACATCCCTTTTTTGTTGAGATTAGAGATAGTATCAAGAATCTTAATATGGGTGATGGTTAGTTGTAATTCTTTCATCCTTTATTAGTCTATACATTTATAGGCAAAAATTAAACTTTATTGTTAATAAGGCCCATTTTGAGATAAAATAATAACGACTAAAAAGGAGATATATTATGGGAACACCTCATATCAATGCAAACCCTGGCGATTTTGCGAATGTTGTTTTAATGCCTGGAGATCCAAAAAGAGCTCAATGGATTGCAGAAAATTTCTTACACGATTATAAAGAAGTAACAAACGTTCGTGGTATCCTCGGTTTTACCGGATACACAAAGAACGGTAAAAGAGTATCAGTTATGGCCTCTGGCATGGGACAACCATCCATTGGCATTTACTCACACGAATTATATTCCTCTTATGGTGTAGAACTTATCATCCGTGTTGGAACATGTGGTTCCTATAAGGAAGATATAGATTTATTCGATGTATTAATTTGCACCACCACAAGTACAGATAGTAACTGGGCTGGTCAATATGGCCTTAATGGCGTCTTCTCCGCAGGTGCGGACTTCGAAGTTGCTATGGCAGCATACGAAGAAGTCAAAAAAGCTGGCATTCCATATCATGGTGGTAACATTTTATCCGCAGACGTCTTCTATGATGAAGATCCAGATATGTGGAAGAAATGGGCGAAACTCGGTGTCATGGGTGTGGAAATGGAATCCTACGCACTTTACTGCAACGCCGCAAGACTCAATAAGAAAGCCTTATGCTTATTAACAGTTACTGACCATTTCATTAAGAAAGACAAGAAAGCTACTGCCGAAGAAAGACAATTAGGCTTAGGAAAAATGATTGGTGTGGCCATTGCTACCGCAGAAAGATTCGCAAAATAATTACTTATTACAATGAAAGAGAACCATCTCGATTGAGGTGGTTTTTTTATAAAACAAAGCAATACACTGATATAAACATCATAACTGCGCCTATTAATACAAAGAAATGGAATATCGAATGGAAATACTTTTTCTTTTTGCCAATGCCATATATAACCGCACCAATTGAATAGACAATGCCACCACCTAAAAGCAATAGTACTCCCTCGGGACCAATGATGTTCCAAAGAACCACTAAGGCGATAACTACTATCCATCCGGCAATCATATAACAAGCCATGGATAAGGCTTTGTATTTGTGAATGTTGATAGAGTTAAATATCGCACCAATAATGCAGCACACCCATACAAGAGCGAACATTATATATGCTAATGTTCCTGTGCCCATGTGCCATACATTATGTGGACGAAGTGCCACAAGCATGTAAGGCGCATATGTACCAGCGATTAAAATATAAATCGCATCATGATCTAATATTCTAAGGACTTTCTTGCCTTTGTTTTTAGCAAGGGAATGATAAAGGCATGAAATAGTAAATAGGATGATTAATGATAATCCATAAATAATAGAACTAGTTATCTTAAATGGATCACCAGATGGTATCACTTTAACAAGCATTAAGACTAACGCCACAATACCAAAAACTGCACCTAGTCCATGGCTAATTGCGTTAAGTAGTTCCTCTGCTAAAGAGTATTTAGGAATTTTCACTTCATCAATGCACATGGCTATATATTAACCACGTGTTATGTAATAAAAAATCTACCCTTAGATTTTCTTTCTCTATCGGTTAAACAAGTAGGTAGTAGAGTGGAAATATCTAAGAGTAGAATTTTAGATAATTTATAAATAAATTATTTTCTTTTGATTTTGCGATAAAGGACCGCTAAGGAATTAAGAACCATAACGACTGTTAGGCCTGTATCTGCTAAAACAGCAACATACATTGGAATCTCTGGGAAGCTTGGTACAAATTCATGCATCACCACTAATACAGCAACAGAAATCTTCACGAATAAGGAGAAGATGATATTAAACACTGCAGTATGTCTAGCAATCTTAGAGATTTTCACTGCGTCATAAATCTTTGCTGGGTCGTCATTCATGATAACGATATCAGCGTTCTCAACAGCGATATCACTACCGATGCCACCCATAGCAATACCAATATCACTTCTAATAATGCTTGGTGCGTCATTGATGCCATCACCAACGAAAGCCACTGTCTTTTTAGAACCACTAATTTCTTGTTCTAATATTAATGTCTTTTGTTCTGGTAGTAGTTCACTATGATATCTATCAATGCCTAACTTATTAGAGATGTCTTTTGCGTTTTCTTCATGGTCACCAGTCAATAAGACAACATCGATGTTCTCTTTGTGGAGTAGTTTCACCATTTCCGCAGCGTTCTCTTTAACCTCATCAGATAAAACCACATAGCCTAAGTATTTGTCGTTCACGGCAACATAGATAACCGCACCAACTTCTGTGGCTTCAGTATAAGCGATATTATATTTATTCATCATCTTGCTAGAACCAGCGACGATGTGTTTTCCTTTATAGTTACATTCAACGCCAAATCCTGCAATTTCTTTAAAATCAGTTACTTCTGCGGCTATTTTCTTTAAATTTAAGCCATGACAGATAGCTTTTCCGATTGGGTGATTAGATAATGATTCCACGATGTAAAGGTTTGCTAATAGTTCTTCTTCATCAACTTCTTTTGGATTGATGTATTGAATCGAGAAACTACCTTTTGTAAGAGTGCCAGTTTTATCAGTAACTACTATACCTAAATTAAATAATTGATCTAAGAAAGAAGCACCTTTAATGACAATACCATTTTTGCTTGATAAACCAATCGCTGCGAAGTAAGCAAGTGGGACGGAAATAACAATCGCACATGGACATCCAGTAACTAAGATTTCTAATCCTTCGTAAACTGCATCCATCCAACCATCTGCGGTCATTCTTACAAAACCTGCGACAAGCATTACAAAGATGGCGACGCCGACAACTATAGGAGTATATAATCTACCAAACTTAGCGATAAATTCATCGGCTTTAGATTTCTTTTCACCACCACTGGTAATAAGTTCAATAATCTTACTGACTGTGCTATCAGCGTAAACCTTTTTCACTAACACAGTGATTTGTCCTTGTTTAATTAAACAACCACTGAAGACACTATCTTTTTTCTTTACTTGTACTGGGACAAATTCACCAGTTAAAGAAGATGTATCAACTTGTGCTTCCCCTTCAATTACTTCACCATCAACAGGAATGAGTTCGCCAACTTTAACTAAAATCTTTTGTCCGACTTCTAATTCTTCAGGACTTACCACTCTAATGCCTTCTTCGGCAATGAGGTTTGCGCTATCTACACGGAGTTCTACTGCAGACATAACTGCTGCTTTACTCTTATTCGTGGCAACCGCTTCAATGATTCTTCCAATTTGGAAAAGAATTATAACCATCATCGCATCCATCGCGTGGTCCATAGCGATACTATAGTCACTACTCAAATAATGGATAACATGTTCTGCATGTTTTTCCCAATTTGTAAATTGGATAACACAAAGCGCAAATGCACCAATAGCGGCGGTTGTAATTAATAAGTTATGATCGAGTGGATTAGTTCTATGTTTAATATGCATAATGACTTTCCAAAGGATGTCATAGCCAATCACTGCGTAAATCGCCAAATAGATTCCAAATCTCAACCAGTTATATTCCGCTTTTCCTAAAAGGAAGATACACGCCAATGTGGCTAATGTAGCAAAGATGACTCTGCCTAAGATAAACCACATATTTTTCGTAAAGATTTTCGCTTTTTGTTTCTTCTTATTTTCTGTTCCTTCTTCATAAATAATCAAAGGATCATTTTCTACTTCAGCAATAACTCTTTTGAGTTCACTAATAGTCCAAGCATTACCTTTATAAGTGATATATAACTTATTAGCGGCAAAATCTAATGTTGCTACTTCAACATTTTCTTTGGTATTTAAATGACGTTCTGCTTTAGCGGCGCAGTTGCCACAATCAAATCCAGAAATGTGATATACCTTTTTCACTAAACCTAATTCGTATATTTCTAATGGATCTGATTCAACTTCTTTAATAACTTTCTTTAATTCATCAATGCTAAGAGATTCTTTTTTATAAGAAATATAGAGTTTATTAGCGGCAAAATCTAATGTCGCTGTTTCAATAAATTCTTTTGTGTTTAAATGTCCTTCTGTTTTTGCCGCACAGTTACCACAGTCAAAACCGGAGATATGATATGTTTTCTTAACCATTTTATTTCTCCTCCATCGCGTGTTCTAAGGCCACACTAAGAAGTTGTTTAACGTGTCCGTCTTTTAATGAATAATAAATTTTTGTACCTTCTCTTCTAGTGGCCACTAAATCAAAATCTTTCAAGACTTTTAATTGGTGGGAAATTAAAGATTGACTGGCACCAGTCTCATCCACTATTTCACTGACATTCTTCTCAATCATACATGGACGCTCTTCACAACCGCCACAATGGGAATGGCCTTCACAACCACATTCACATTTACTTTCATCTAATAAAGAAAGCATGATTTTTAATCTAGTCATATCACTAGCGATGGATAGCATGTCTCTCATCTTTGATATTGTATTTTCATCAGGGATTAAGCTTTTCATAATTTTTGACCTCGACATTATTATATGAATATTCGTTCATATTTACAATCAATATATGAATAATTTTTCATATTTAATGATAAAAAAGAAAAAACAGAATTAAATTCTGTTCTTCTTCAAATATTCTTCGTATCCTTCTTCTAATGAGAAGCCTTTATTATAGTGATGACCTTCTTGTTCCTTAACTGGAGGCGGTGTCATATAGTCTCCAAATATTAATGTTAGATAGTCATCATATCTTTTCATAACTCTAGCTTTTGTATCTTCAAAATCGACATAGATATAGTCTTTAAAGATATCGCTATCCATCGCAGCTTTTTTAAATGTGAATCCAAACATATTTCCGGATAAAGCAGAATTATTAATTGATAATTTCTTCGCGTATCTATCCATTCTTCTATTTCTAAAATGTGCGATATCTAATATATAGAAAAGACCACCAACAATATTAAGTGCGATATCTTTGAAGAATGTTCTCTTATGAACTTTTCTTATTAAAGCGGGTAGATATGCCATATAAGTTTGCCACCAAATGAATTTTACTTTTTTTGCACATTTAGCTCTATCGATAGGTTCTTTAGACATACCATCGATTGGGAAAATATCAATCCAAACACCGTGGTTAATTCTATGATTAACATAGTAATCTTCAATAAATGTGGTACTGCTATCTCTTAATTTAGCGTAGCCATAAATATAATGAGGATCGGTTTTCCAACATTGAATGAAATATGGAGTTCCTTCATATTCCTTTTGAAGAGTTAAAAACTTTTCATAATCTTCTCTTGGCATCATGACATCAATATCATCATCCCAAGGGATAAATCCTTTATGTCTAATCGCACCTAAACAAGATCCGCCATTAAGGAAATAAGAAAGATTGTGTTTCTCGCATACTTCCGCAAACGCTTTAAAAATAGCTAATAATCTTTTTTGTAAATCGTTCATCACAAATATATTACTACATAAATAAAAAACTTCGACACATTTGTGTCAAAGTTATAAATAATTTGGCAATAAATACCAATTGTGATGCACTTCAATTAAGAGCTCTATAAATATGCAATCACACTATTGATTATTTCTTCTTAGCCATCATCTTTTTTGCTATCAAAAGTATTAGTCCGTTTGTAGCAGGTACTTTTTCAACATCCTTTTTAAGTTTTAATTCTTTTAATGTGTTATCAGCATAATCAACACATAAATCAATACCAGAGATAAAAGAAGCCATATCAGAGTTTAAAAAGACCATAGGATAAGCCATTTCTTCACTTCTTGCTAAACGATTAGCTAAACCGGCCTCTTTTAAAAGGGCTTCGGCTCCTCCTGCCATTTTTTCAAATTCATCTTTCATTCCTGTGTTAGTTGAACCAGGCATTACGTTATTAACTCTAATACTTTTTTTCCAAGTTTCACAGCTAATTCAGCACTGTATTGAGAAATACAACGTTTAGAATAGATATAAGCAAAAGTAGCAGGTGATTTCTTTACTAATGGATCGATTAATTTGTTAACTTCTTCCCAACTTGAAGCATGAACAACCTTATTTTGTTCTTTTTTATATGTTTTCCAGTGTAAGCCAGCAGTTGATGAAACAAATAAAATAGAACCTCCACTAGTCATTCTGTTTTCTAAGTATTTTTCTGAAATATACTTATTCGCGGTAAAATTACAATTAAAAGTCGTTCTATAATCAGTTTTAGATCCTGATAGTCCTGCAACTCCAAAGAATGAATCAATGTGTTCAGGAATTTCTTTCATTGCTTCATCAATCATTTCTTTTTTTGACAAATCACACTGTATAAATTTTTCTATACCTTGTACAGTACATGGATTTAGGTCAAGAGCGAATACTTTTGCTCCTAACTCGCATAATACTTCAACAGTAGCTTTTCCCATGCCGCTAGAAGCACCAGTAACTACACAAACCTTACCATTATAGTTAAAATAATCTTTCATTTTTTTACACCTCGTTTTTTTATTTTACACCATAAAAGTTGGTATTTTCTATTTGCTTCACAAAATTTTCATAATCCGACTTTTTGAGCTTTTTATTCAAGAAAGGACAAAGTTTTTTGTGCTACAAAAAGTTTATTGTGCTATAAAAAGTTTTAAGTGCAAAATCACGAGCTAAAACTTCATTGGCAGAAGATAGGATGTTAATTCAACTGTGCTCAATTAATGTAAATAACTGCTAATTTTTGCTAATTTTTGCGTATAAGTAAAAGATATCCACTCTTACTTATATGCAGACAAAGAAATATCATCT